>JAEYVN010000420.1 GCA_023431725.1 Pseudomonadota bacterium | reverse complement strand
GTCAAGGATGGTGCGCCCTACGATGCCGACGTGCTCGCATGCCACATCGACGCTCTTCTTCTCGCCCAGCAGAAGAACTACCGCAATCTACGGCCGGATCAGGTGGTCGAGATGACGAATGGCTTGCAGAAGATTCTGGATCGCGCAACGAAAAGCGCCGAGAGCGTCGCCACCTGACGTCGGCGACTTGCCTATGCCATCAGAAAATGACGTCTATTTCCAGTTCCCCGGGGTCCGGATCGTTCAGGACAATCGGCGGCAATGCCGGCAGATTGCTGTCCATCCGGTCATGAAATCGATCCTTCAGGTCAGCAAGTGAAATCGCATTGATGACGTCGCGACCAAACTGCGTCCGCTCCTCGCCGAACAGCGGAACACTTGTCGTCGATTCCGCATAACGCGAAAGTGCGCCGCTCAACGCTTCGAATTCCTGCTTGAGGCGGTCGAAATTCTGCAGCGTGACGATCAACTCACGGCTCGGCCGCACTTCCTGCATCACGAGATCAGTCACCTTGGTGACCGTGTCATCCAGATGGCGGATATTGTCCAGAAACAACGTCGCCAGCACGCCCAGCAGGGCTGCGATTTCCGCCGTGGGATGATCTTTCGTCGGGTCGGGAGAGTGCGTCGTCTCGGCCAACAGGGCCGCATCCGCGGTCATTACGCAAGCTTCCCCATCACCTGTTCGATCTTCTGCTTCAGGATGGCGCCCGTAAACGGCTTGACCAGATAATTGTTCACGCCGGCTTGCGCCGCCTTCACGACGAGTTCGCGATCGCCTCGCCCGGTCAACAGGATGAACGGCACACGGCGCACCACCGGGTGGCCGCGGACGGCGCGGAGCAGATCAAGCCCATCCATCTGGTCCATGTAATAGTCCGAGATGATCAGATCGAGCGGCTGAAGCGAGGCAATTTCCATTGCCTTAACCCCGTTTTCGGCCTCGTGGATATGACGGATGCCCATTTGCTCGAGCGTCAGACAGGTCATTTTGCGAACGCTGTCCTGATCATCGACAACCAGGACTTTCAGGGCCACCGCATTTGGCATCGTTAGAGTTCCTTCAATCAGCAGGCCGACACGTGTCGTACATCGACCCTGAATAGCCTATTGATCTTTACGCAACCTTTGCAGTGACGCCGCCACGGAGGGCCGTGACCGTGCCCTGAAGCGGATCGACCGCCAGATCGGCAAGTTTTTCGACATCCATGATCAACGCCACGCTGCCATTGCCGAGAATGGTGGCTGCCGCGACGCCGGGCACCGGCCCGTAGCTTTCTTCGATGCTCTTCACGACAACCTGCTGGTGTCCGCACAGTTCATCGGCAACCAGTCCGAGCCGCGCACCGTCGCCTGCATCGGTGATGATGACCACGCTTTCGCCCGAAGCTTCGGCCGAGGATGAGATATCCAAAAGATCGCCAAGGTAAACGAGCGGTACCAATTCGCCGCGCAATTGCAGCATACCGCGGGTGCCGACGAGATTGTTGATGTAGGAGCGCGGCGGCCGCAGACATTCGACGATCGCCGACATCGGCATGACGTAGGTTTCCTTGCCGACCTTGATCACCATGCCGTCCATGACGGCAAGGGTCAGCGGCAGCGAGAACTGGATCGTCATGCCCTTGCCGCGCACCGAACTCAGCGACAAGCGGCCGCCGATTTCCTGGATGTTGGTGCGGACCACGTCCATACCGACACCGCGACCGGAAATGTCCGAGATGGTCTCGGCGGTCGAGAAGCCCGGCATCATGATGAGATTGTTGATCTCGTCCTCGGACAGAGCGGCATCGGCCGCGACCAGGCCCTTCTCGCGCGCCTTGTTGAGGACGCGCTCGGTGTTGATGCCTGCGCCATCGTCGGTGACTTCAATCACGATGCGGCTGCCACGATGCCCGGCCGACAGGCGGATGGTGCCTTCCTCATTCTTGCCGGCAGCCAAACGGGCTGCAGGAGCCTCGATGCCGTGATCGACCGAGTTGCGGATGATGTGCGTCAGCGGATCGCTCAGGCGCTCGATGATCGAACGATCGACTTCGGTCGTTTCACCGGACAATTCGAGCCGGACCTTCTTGCCGACCTTGGTTGCCACCTCGCGCACCAGCCGCGGCATGCGCTGGAACACCGTGCCGCCCGCCTGCGCCCGCATGGACATGAGGCCGTCCTTCAGTTCGCGGGTGTGGTGCACGACTTCGTCGAGGATCTGCGACAGGCGATCGCTCACACCTTCCGGCAGATCATGAACGATCTGTCCGAGCATCGCCTGGGCGATCACCAGTTCGCCAACCATGTTGACGACGCGGTCGATCTTTTCCAGTTCGATACGGGTCGTGGTGGATTGCGGCTTGCTGGCCCGTGTCTGCGCCTTTGGTTCGGCCGCTTCGGTCACCACCGCTGGCGCTGCCGCTGCCGGACGCGGAGGCGGCGGAGGCGCTTCGCGCTCGAATGCGATCGGCTGCATCACCTCTTCGCTCAGGTTCGGACCGATATCGAGCGGCTGCAGCGGCGGCGCGACGATCGCCTCGGCCACCACCGGCATCTCCATTGAAGCCATCGGCGCGAAGTCCATCCCGCCGACTTCCGTCACGTTGAACTCGCAATCCGACGCGAATTCGAAAATCTCCTCGACCTCCGCCTTCGACGACGTCGAGCGCAACGTGCCGGTCCAGGCGACATAGGCGGTCTGCGGCTGCATCGAAGCAAGATCGGGCAGGCGCTCGCCGTCGGCCTTGAGGTCGAGTTCGCCGAGCTGACGCAACTGGCGGATCAGCAGCAACGGATCGCAGCCGTTCTTCAGCATGTCGGGCTGCGGACGCAGCGAAATCTCGTAGGTCTTCATGTCGTCGCCGCCGTCCATGGCGTCGAACATGACCGGGACGAATTCGATGTCATCGAAATCGGCCGCGGCCTCTTCCTCGCTCGCGGCGAAATCGCTGTCGCTGTCCTTGCCGATCAGGCGCTCGAGCATCTGACGGCATTCGGCACCGAAGCCTTCGGGGATCGGATCGCCGGCTCTGGAAAGCTGCACGAGATCGGACAGGATGTCGCTCGCCATCAACAGCACGTCGATGACGTCCGTCGTTGCCGCCAGATCGCCGCGGCGGATCGCATCCAGCGTCGTTTCAAAGACGTGCGCGAATTCAACAAGACCTTCGAAGCCGAAAATGCCGGCGCCACCTTTCGCCGAATGCACGGCGCGGAACACCGCATTGACCGTGTCCTCGGCGCCGAGGCCGTCGCGGATATCGCTCAGGCCCTGCTCGATCTGCTGCATGCCTTCGGCGCATTCGTCGAAGAATGTGAGCTTCAGTTGCTCCAAACTAGCCATTGTTTGATTTCCCTGTTTCGTTCGGAGTTCAGCAGGCGACCTTGCGGACGGTTTCAACGAGACGGTCCGGATCGAACGGCTTCACCAGCCAGCCGGTGGCACCGACGTCCCTGCCCATCTTCTTTTTCTCGATCTCGCTTTCGGTCGTCAGGACCAGGATCGGCGTCTTCTCGTGCTCGGGCCGCAACCGCAGCTGACGCACCACCTCGTAGCCGTCCATGCGCGGCATGTTGATGTCGGTAATGATCACATCGACCTTCTCCGTCACCAGCATGTCGACACCTTCCTGCCCGTCGACCGCTTGAATGACGTCAAAGCCGGCATCGGCAAGCGTGAGCATGAGCATGTCGCGCATGGTCTTGGAGTCGTCGATGGTCATGATGCGAAGCGGCATATCGTCTCCTGGCCCTGCTACGGGGGTTTCGATCTCCGGCACGATCTGGACGGCCTCTTCGATCGCGACCTGAATGAGTTCGGCCGTCGGTTCCGGAACGGGTTCTTCGGCAACGTCCGGCCCGCTGCCAAATTCGATGGCGGTCGCCAGCTCCAGCGAGAGAGTCTCGAATGCCTCGGTGAACGCCGGCGATGGATTGACCACCACCGCGCCTTCGCGCGTCGCAGCCACAACAACCTGCATGCAGGATGTCGAAATCACTTCGACGCCGGACGCGTCGATCTGCAAACGTCCAGCAGCTTTCAGCTCTCCCAGCATCGACTGGTGAAGAGCCGTCGCGGCTGCGAAGTCCAGCACATTTTGCAACTTCATGACCGACCCATCCTTTCGTCCGAAAATCGCGGACGCCCTTTCCAAATCCCGTCTTTATCCAACCTGTGCCGCGCGATGCGGGCGCGTTGCCCCGCTGTCCGTATCCTCGCAAGCATCCAGAATCGCATCGGCCACATTCACCAGCGAGCATTGGCGCATGACGCCGCCGCGCTCGAAGGCAACATGAGGCATTCCGTAAATCAGCGACGACGCTTCATCCTGGCCGACCGTTTTCGCACCGGCATTGCGCATCTCGAGCAGGCCCTCGGCGCCATCCTTGCCCATACCGGTCAGGATCACGCCGACGGCCGAGCGCCCCACGGTGCGCGCCATCGAACGGAACAGGACATCCACGGACGGACGATGGCCGGTGACGGGCGGGCCGTCATTCAGGGCGCATCGATATTCCACGCCATGCCGCGCAATCTCGAGATGATGGGAGCCAGGCGCGATATAGACATGACCGGCTTCGATGACGTCGCCATGTACGGCTTCCGACACCGTCATCGCGCATTCGCGGTTCAGGCGTTGCGCGAAGGCCGCCGTGAAGCGCGGCGGCATATGTTGCGTAATCAGGATCGGCGGACAGTCGGCCGGCAGATGCATCAGCACAACCTTCAGCGCCTCGACACCGCCGGTCGATGCACCAATGGCGACGATCTTGTCGCGGATCCTCGCCGAGCGCACACGCTTCGGCGCACTCGCGCTGACGGTCGTTAACGGACGTGCACCGACTCTAGTCCGGGCCGCGGCCTTGACCTTCGCCTGCAGCTCAGCCGTGAGCGCGGCCAGGCCATGCGTGGTGTCGTTCGACGGCTTGGCGATGAAGTCGACGGCCCCGATCTCAAGCGCTTCGAGCGTAATATCGGCGCCGGCCTGGGTGAGCGTCGACACCATGATCACCGGCATCGGCCGCAAGGTCATGATTTTGCGCAGGAAGGTGATGCCATCCATATTCGGCATCTCGACATCCAGCGTGATGACATCCGGGTTCAATGACTTGATCCGGTCGCGCGCAATGAGCGGATCGCCGGCTGTTCCGACCACCTCGATCTCGGGATCCGATGACAGCATCGACGACAGCAGCTGCCGGATCAGCGCCGAATCGTCGACAATCAAAACGCGTACGGGTTTGCCCATGATCTGCCTCTAATCGAACAACTCGATTTCGCCCGCCGGCGCACGTGTCGACAGGCGCTGCGCATGCTCCATTTCCTCCCGCATCACCGCGCCCGATGCCTCGCGGCCGAGCAGCCGCCGCACGACCTTTCCATCGATTGGCGAGTAGTGAATGCGGCGCGGAAAGCGGCCGCCGAGATCCTGCGCGACACAGCGCAATCGTTCGGCCTCGACATATCGCAGCGCAAATTCGGCGTTGCCGCTTCCGACGGCGATATTGCTGTCGGTGACGTTGCCGCCGCCAAAGAGTTTGATTTCAAGCGAATCGCGCGAGCAGCCGGCCTTCAGCAATTCGTTGATGAGCTTTTCCATCGCGAAATTGCCGAAGCGCGTGGACTGCGCATCCTTGCCCCATCCGCCCGACCGGCCCTGCGGCAACATGAAATG
>JAEYVN010000320.1 GCA_023431725.1 Pseudomonadota bacterium | reverse complement strand
TCGATATACTGGATCGCCAGCACCTCGCAGGCGCCGATGATCAGCGCGCCGATGATGGCGCCGACGAGCGAGTCGAGGCCGCCGACCAGCGCCGCGGGAAACGCTTTCAGTCCGATGATCGCCATCGACGAGGTGAGACCAGAATCGAGCGAGATCAGCATGCCGGCCAGCGCGCCGGTGAGCGTCGAGAGGCCCCAGGCCAGCGCGTAGATCGCATGCAGGTTGATGCCGCGCTGCGCGGCGAGCAGCGGATTCTGTCCGGCCGCGCGCATGCGTACGCCCCAGGCGCCGAAGCGCAGGAAGGTGAACAAGGCCGCGTAAACGAAGGCGGTGGTGCCGACGAGGATCGCCGCGAACAGCGAGATGCGTGCGCCGCCCGGCAACGCGAGCGCAGGATTGGAAAAGCCGAGCGCCTGTCCCGGATATTGCTGCTGCGCCGACCAGAGCAGCACCATGACGCCGCGCAGGAGAATGCCGAGCGCGACGGTGGTGAGCACGGCGGCGAGCACCATCTCGCCGGTCATCTTGCGCATCAGGAAGACGTAGACCATGACGCCGACGAGTAGGCTGAGCACGACGGCGGCGAGGATGGCGATGGCCGGCGAACTGGAAAACATCCAGGCCGTGGTCAGAAGGAGATAGGAGCCGACCATCATCAACTCGCCGTGCGCGAGATTGAGTACGCGGCTGACGCGATAGACCAGCACATAACCGCAGGCGATCAGCGCGTAGATCGACGACAGGACGATGATGTTGACGGCGAGTTGCAAGGGCTGCTTTCTGTTGGGGCTAATGCTCTCCGTCCGTCATGCCCGGCCTTGTGCCGGGCATCCACGTCTTCTCGTCAAAAGAAAGTAAGACGTGGATGGCCGGGACAAGCCCGGCCATGACGATGCGGATACAGGTCACTTCACGTCGTAGCTGTACCAATCCTTGGCGATGGCGATCTTCGATGCCGCCGGGTCCCATTTGTAGACGCGATAGAACTGCTGGGTGCGGAAGTGGTTGTCCTTGGTCCATTCGATCGGACCGCCGCGCAAACCCTTCAGATCGACCTTCAGGTTGGCCATCGAGTCCCGCAGCGATGCGGCGGTGGCCTTCGGGCCTGCGCCTTTCAGCGCCGCCTCGATCACCATGCCGGCGATCCAGCCTTCGACCATCTGGTCGGGCGGATATTTGCTGCCGGCTTTCTTCGCCGCTTCCGCAATGACCTTCTGCTCCGGCAGATTATCGTCGAACAGCGCATTGGCGCCGACCACGAACAGCTTCGGATCCTTGATGCGCTTCAGTTCGCCTTCAGCTTCGAGATGCGCCCAGGCAATGAAATCATCCTGCCAGCCGAGACGACGCAGCGCTTCGAAGGTGCGCACCTGTGTGACCCACGGCGCCCATGAGAAAACCCAGTTGGCGCCGGCATCCTTCAGCTTGGTGGCGAACGGCGTGTAGTCCGGCGTCGGCGGCGGAATGACTTCGACGCCGAGCGCGGTCATGCCCATCTCCGGCGCAAGCTTGGCGGCGAATTCCATTTCGCCTCGCGACAGCGGAATGGCCATGGCCGAGAAGCCGATCTTCACCGGCTTGCCCTTGGCCTCGTCCTTCACGAAGGTCAGCGCGGCGCGGCTGTCATAGGTCGAAGCGTAAGCCGTGGTGCAGAACTGCAGCGGATCGGCCGGCGGGTAAACGTCCTTGGGGCACACGCCGCTGGCGAACAGCAGCGGCGTCTTCGAGTTGCGCGATTCCGCGACAACCGGCGCATAGGTGGAGGAGAGGCTGGCATTGACCAGCAGGATCGCATTGTCCTGCGAGACCAGCTTCTTGGCATTGGCGACCGCTTTCGACGGCTCGGCGGAATCGTCCTGGATCACCAGCTTGATCTGCTTGCCGTTGACGCCGCCGCGCGCGTTGACGCCGTCGAGATAGATGCGCAACGCATCCATGGCCGGCGCATAGGTCGAGGCCGGTGGCCCCGTCAGCGCCGCCGTGACGCCGATGACATAAGCATCCTGCCCCGAAGCGGAGCCCGCGAGGCCGACAATGCCGGCGGCTGCCAGTGCGATCTTCAGTCGCATCAGATGATCCTCCCTTGATTGCTGTTGTCGCAATTCATTTCAGTTTTATTGTCAGTACCAATTGCAGTCTGATTTCAAACACGCAGCGTGTCACCCACCTCCGCAGCCAGCACGCGGCTTTCACTTTCATCATACATGTCTTCGACCAGGGCCTTGAAGCGGTCGTACATCAGGTTGCGCTTCACCTTGCGGGTCGGCGTCACCGGTTCGCCATCCTGTTCGGGATCGAGCTCCTTCGGCAGGATGCGGAACGTCTTGATCTGCTCGACGCGGGCGAATTCAATATTGGCCTTGTCGATCTCGGACTTGATGAGAGCCTGCACCGCCGCGTTCTGCACGAGGCTGGTGAAGCCGGTGTAATTCACGTTGTTGGCGCGCGCCCAGTCGGCGACGGAATCGAAATCGATCTCGATCAGGGCAGTGAGATACTTGCGGCCCTGTCCGAACACGATCGACTCGCTGATGTAGGGGCTGGCGCGCAGCGTGTTCTCGATCATCGACGGCGAAATGGTCTTGCCGCCGGCGGTGACGATGAAGTCGCGCGCACGATCGATCAGGCGCAGGTTGCCGTCCTTCCATTCGCCGACGTCGCCGGTATGCAGCCAGTTGTCGGTATCGACGATTTCGCGCGTCGCGTCGGGCTTCTGCCAATAGCCTTCGAACTGGTCCGGTCCCTTGACGAGGATCTGCCCGTCATTGTCGAGCCGCACCTGCCAGCCATTGACCACGGTGCCGACGTTGCCGGGCCGCGCAAAGCGCTGCTTCTGTCCGCTGATGAAGGAGCCGCCGGTTTCGGTCTGGCCATAGGCCTCGACCAGATTGACGCCCCAGATCTGCCAGAGCGCAGCGGTCTCCTGCGGCAGCGGCGCGGCGCCGGAAATGGCCAGTTCCAGCTTGTCGAGGCCGAGCTTGTTGAGCACGCGGCCGAAGGCGATGGTGCGCGCAACGCCAGTCATCAAGTCGGTGGTTGCGCCTGTCTGGCCGGCCCAGCGGCGGCGCGCCGATGCGCGGCCGATCTTCATCGCCGCGTTGTAGATCGCGCGCTTGACCGGCGATGTGGTGCTGAGGCCGACGAGGATCTGCGAGGCGAATTTCTGCATGTAGCGCGGCACGGTGAACAGGGCGGTCGGCGCCACCTCGAACATCGTCTGCATCAGATCGTCGACGTCTTCACCGAAATGCG
>JAEYVN010000295.1 GCA_023431725.1 Pseudomonadota bacterium | reverse complement strand
TTCTACTACGAGGAACAGAAGCCGGAAGCGGAGCGCCGCGCGGATGATTTCCGCGCCAACCGGGCGCCGAAATTCCTCGCGTATTTCGAACGCGTGGTCAATGGCAGCGGTGGTCCCTATCTCTCCGGCAAGCGCGTCACCTATGCCGATCTCTCGCTTTTTCAGATCGTGGCAGGGCTGGACTACGCGTTTCCGCGCATGATGAAGCGGCTGTCACGCAAGTATCCGCATGTGCGCGGGCTGCATGATCGCGTCGCCGCGCGTCCGCGCATTGCCGCTTATCTGAAGAGCGAGCGGCGCATTCCGTTCAACGACATGGGGATCTTCCGCTTCTACGACGACCTGGACGGCTAGACGATCCGAACATCCGGTCCTGTGACATTCTGCGCACCGCGTTGATTTCCTTGTCTTTCTGAAGGTCCTTGACAAGGCTCGGGTGTGGGCCATGGGCCATTCTTGACACGTCACCTGCGCTTCAACATTCTTTCCCGATAAAACAAACAAGACCTATAGGGAAACGCCGTGAAGCTGATCAGTTTTCGCTGGAAGGACCGCGACCGCATCGGATTTGCGATCAAGGGCGAACGTTTCGTCGATCTTGGTGAAATTGCCGAGGTCATGGGCCGCGCGCCTTATGCCGACATGATTGCACTGATCGAAGCGGGTGAGGAAGGCCGCACATTTCTGCGCGAGGCGTGCGAGTTCATGCGCGACCGGCCGGGTCGGGTGAATGCGATCGATGCAAAGTCGATCACCTTCCATCCGCCGGTGCGAAGGCCGTCGAAGATCTGCGGCGTTGCCTTGAACAATTCGGCCAGCAACGATCGCAAGATCAGTGCGCCGGATCATCCGCTGTTCTTCCTCAAGCCCGCGTCATCGCTGGTCGGGCATGGTCAGCCGATCGAGGTCTATGACTATTACGGCTCGGTGCATCCCGAGCCGGAACTCGCGGTGATCATCGGCCAGCATTGCCGTCACGTGCAGGCGAAAGATGCGCTCGATGTCGTCTATGGCTATTCGATCATGAACGACATGACCGGCAACGCCATGCGCGCGCAGGATATGGTGCATTATTATGCGCTCTATCCCTCGAAGGATGATCCGAATGTCGTCGAGCGCCGCGAGCAGCATCTGTCATACACGGCGCGCTACAAGGGCTCCGACACCTTCGGTCCGTTCGGCCCGTATCTCGTCACGAAGGATGAGGTGCCCGACCCGCATGCGCTCGACGTCATGTGCTGGCACAAGGACGAACTGATCGCCGAGGATTCAACGCGTTACTACACCTACTCGGTGCAGGATGTGATCGCCTATATCACCCGCTATCATTCGCTTTGGCCGGGCGATGTCATCTCGATGGGGACGGCCTTCCGGCCGGGCAAGGCGGGAAAGCGCAGCCTTCATACCGCCAACATCACCGCCTTTGGTGGACCGGTCAGCGTGTCGATCACCGGACTCGGAACACTGGCCAATCCGGTCAAGCGAATGGATGAGGTGGAGGCGCGTGCGAATGAAGCCGCCGAATGACGATATGAGCGCACAGGCGCAAGCCTGGCCTGCCTTGCCCTATGCGGACTGGAAGGACAGTTGCGCGACGCTGCATTTGTGGACCCAGATCGTCGGCAAGATCCGGCTGGCGCAGACGCCCTGGGTCAATCACTCCTGGCATGTGCCGCTCTATGTGACGACGCGTGGTCTGACCACGTCGCCGATCCCCTACAAGCACGGCGCTTTCGAGATCGAATTCGACTTCGTCGATCATGTGCTGTGGCTGCGCACGAGCGAGGGCCGTTTTCGTCAGATCATGTTGATGCCGACGACGGTTGCCGATTTTTACGGCAATGTCCTTGTCGACCTGAAACGGCTGGGTGTCGAAGTGGCGATCGACGTGATGCCCAACGAAATTCCGGATGCCATTCCATTTCCGAAGGATACCGTTCACCACGCCTACGATCCGCATGCCGCGAATGCCTTCTGGCGCATCCTGTTGTCGTCATCCCGGGTGCTGTCGCATTTCCGATCATCGTTTCTCGGCAAGGTCAGTCCGGTGCATTTCTTCTGGGGCAGCTTCGATCTTGCCGTAACGCGGTTCTCGGGACGGCGGGCGCCGTCTCATCCGGGCGGAGTGCCGAATCTGCCGGATGCGGTGGCGCGGGAGGCCTATTCGCACGAGGTTTCGAGCGCCGGCTTCTGGCCGGGCGGCGGCGGGGTGATTGAGGAGCCGACCTTCTATTCCTATGCCTATCCGGCACCGGACGGCTTTGCCGATGCCAGGGTGCGTCCGGCGGCGGCCTATTTCCACAAGACGCTTGGCGAGTTCATTCTGCCCTACGAGGCGGTCCGTACCGCCAGTGATCCGGACAAGGCGCTGATGGACTTCCTGCAATCGACCTATGATGCCGCGGCCGATCTCGGCCGATGGGATCGTGGCGCGTTGGAATGTGCGCTGGGCGAACCTCGGATACCACGGCCGATCTAGAGCGTTCCGGCCCCGGTGCAATCAAAGCAGGCGCGCTCCGGCTTTTGTTTGATGCATTTTCTTCACACGGACCGATGTCCGCTTTGCGCGAAACGCTCTATGGTCTTCCCAGCGCGCCGTGACCTGCTTTAGAACCGCGTCAGGACGACGTTCGAAGGCACACCACCTCCATGCTCACCTGGCTGCACGACCTCCCGATCTGGATAGGGGCACCTTTGATCGGCGCTGCTTTCGTCATTCCGACGTTGCTCGGCTCCTATTTTCTCCAGCCCTCGATTGCACGCCTGTTCGAGGGCGAGCGCGACATCAACACCGTCCTCGGCTTTCTGCTGAATGCCTTCGCGCTGTATTTCGGCGTGCTGCTGGCGCTTTTGTCGATCGCCGTTTTCGAGAACCACAACAAGGCCGAGGATGCCGTGGTGCGGGAAGCAGCGACGATCATCAAGCTCTATCGCGATTTGCGCACTTATCCCGAGCCGATACGGACGCAGTTGAGCGACGAGTTGCACAAATATGTCGATGAAGTCATCGGACCAGGCTGGGCCATGCAGGAGCGGGGCGAGGCCAATCCGAGAGAGACCGACATCATGACGAATTTTCATGGCATGGTGGGGGCTTTCAAGCCGGAGGATACGGCTTCGGCGATTCGCCATGCGGAAACGTTGCGGGCGCTGAACGAGTTCATCGAAGCACGGCGCTTGCGTATCGATGCCGGCGACGAGGCCATTCCCAAGATCATGTGGTTCGTCGTTCTGGTCGGCGCAGTGATGAACATCATTGTGATCTGGATGTTCAACCTGCGGCCGTTCACACACGCCATCATCGGCGGGACACTGTCGCTGTTTGTCGGCCTGGTCATCTACATGGTCGCGGTGCTGGATGGCCCGTTCAAGGGCGTCTATGGCCTCAAGCCCACTGCGATCATCACCATCCACGGTCGTACCGGCATGGATAAGCCGATTTGAGCTTAAGGAGATGGCGGTGACGACGCGGCATCGCCACGCGATCGCATCCCAGTGCCAATATGCAGCGTCGAGCCCGATAAGCAGCCCTTCGCGGCTTTACCGCATAACTAGATCTTCCGGCTCAGCACAGAGCCGGTATCGACTTCGCAAAGTGCCGCGACGTCGAGAAAGTTGTCGCGATGCTCAGGAACGCTCGTGCGCGCCGGGCAACCAGCGCGCACGATGCATCAGGATGTTGCGGCCGGATCAGTAACACACCCAGACCTGCTGCCACTCGACGCCCCATGGCGTGGGGACGGCCTGCCACTCGTAGCAAGTGCTGCCGTTATAGGAGGCGTAGCTGTAATACGGGTCGCCCCAGTAGGAATCGCCCCAACCCCAGAAGGGAGCGGCTGACGCGAAAGCGGCGGCGCCCAATAATGGCCAGCCCCATTGGTTCCAGCGATTGCCACCCCAGCGGCCGCCGGCCCAGCGCGGACCGCCACCCCACGCGGCCGCTCTCGCGCCGCGCCAGCCACCCGCCGCCCAACGGCCGCCATTCCAGCCGCCAGCGCCCCAGCGCGGACCGCCCCAGTTTGCGCCGGCAAAGCGTGCTCCGCCCCAGTTGCCGCCCCGGAAGGCCATGCCAGGACCACGCATGCCCAGGTTTCCGCCGCGGAACGCCATGCCAGAACCACCCATGCCCAGGCCGCCGCCGCGGAAAGCCATGCCGCCGCCACGGAAGCCGCCGCCAAAGCCACCGCCGCGGAATCCGCCGCCGCCGAAGCCGCCTCCATGGAAGCCACCGCCTCCGCGGAAGCCGCCCCCGCCACCGCGCTGCGCGAATGCAGGCTCCGCCGCGAATGCCAGCGCGCCCAGAAGAGCGATGGCCGTCATCGTTTGCTTGAACATTGCGCTTCTCCAAGTCGATCGCCCCTGTCGCTCTAACGTCGCTGGGGGTGCATCGGCACCTGCAACGGCTGCCTTGGGAACGATCAAAAAACCGGGAGGGGCGCCTGGCGAATGCGACGCAGGGTGGCCGCGCGACGCACCCTATCAGGGGCGGCGCGGCCACAGATGGTGTCAGTAGCACACATACTCACGCTGCCACCGCAGACCGTGCGGCGTCCGAACGCGAACGAGTTCGTAGCACCCGTCGTCGTAAAAGGCGTAGTCATTGTAATAGCCGCCGTAGAACGGGTAGCCGAAGCCGAAGCCTCTGCGTCCGCGGAAGTGGGCGTGTCTGTGGTTGCCGTTATTTGCGTTATGTCCCACGGCGCCGTGTCCGCGTTGCGCGATGCCCGCGCCTCCGACATGGGCTCCGACATGGGCCGCGCCGAACGCCGTGCG
>JAEYVN010000410.1 GCA_023431725.1 Pseudomonadota bacterium | reverse complement strand
GTCTTGGCCTGGTTGAAGTTCATCCCGCCATAGACGCCCGGATTCAGCGTGACGCTCGTCTGACTGCTGAAATTGACGTTGCAGTAATTGCCGCCCGACAAGGTGGCGGTCGTGACGTCTGGGTTGTAATTCTCGCTCTTGCAGGCGCCACCAGGGATCGACACGCTCGGCATCTTGCCGGCATAGGGATCGGAGATCGCATCGCAGCTCTTCTCGAGATTGGTGACGGTGCCGCCATTGTTGATGATGGAGTTCGCCTTTATGCAGGCGCGCTTCACATTCAGATTCACCGCCGCATTGATGATCGCACCGGGCGTGACTGCTGTTCGCACATGGATTTCGCAGTCGGGCGCATTCAGCTTGGCCCCGGAATTGGCCAGCAACGTTTGCGACTTCGTCTGATCGACCAGAAGGATGCAGACCTTGCCGCTCTGTTGCGATGACGCTGCGGCCGCCTTGACCGCAACATCGAGCGACTCCTTGCCGAAGATGGACATGATCGCGGTCGGAACTTCAGCCTCTGCCGTTCCGGTCAACACACCATCTGCCACCGAGAATGACGCGGTTCGCTTGTTCGACGATCCCTCCGGCTGGTGAGCTTCGAAAAAGGCGTTTGCCGTTGCGATTTGTGCTGCGGGAGTGGCTTCCCGCGCGCCGGCCAGCACGGCCGCATCCAATACGCCCTGCAGATGGGTCCGGACATCCGTTCCTTTGGAATAGTCGACGGCTGCACCAAGACCAAGGAAGAGAGGAATGGAGGCCAACGCAAAAATGATCGCGATATTGCCGCGTGTGTCGGAGCGGAAATCTTGCAATGCGCTCCCGACCAGAAAATTCCGATTGAATTTCATCGAACCTGCTCATTTCAAAAGTCGGGCAGGTCTAGGCGCGGTCACGTAACGCAATTCTATGATCAATCACGCAAAGTTGGACCATTCTCCTTCATCAGCTGTTGACCATACAGCATATGTCATTGTTTTAGCTGACGATTTGGAGCTTAACGTTGCATACACCGTCCGCAATTTTTGGAGTTCCATCGCACTTCGGCAGCGGGATACCGCGCAATTACGCGTACAGAAAGTCGAGCGTGGCGGTCTCTGCAAGCACCGCCTCCGGAATGGAATGACGCTGCGAATGCGCTGCTTCTTCCGATGTCTGCTGGGCCTGAAGATAGGCGCCGAGATGCCGGGCCCGATGAACCATCTGCCGTCCGATCGGGAGCCGCTCCGCTTCGAACCGCGACAACGCCGACGGCACGTCGGCGTTCGTCTGCAAGGACTTCACCAATGCTTCTGCATCGCCCGCAGCCTTGGCCACGCCACCGCCAACATGCGGACGCGCGACAAAGGCCGCGTCACCGATGATGGCAATGCGGCCGAATGCGATGTTGTTCGATTGCAGATCGAAGATCGGCTGCAGCAAGGGCTGATCGACAAGATCGACCGCTTTGGCAAATTGCGGCGCCAGCACCCGATGGGCGGCTTCGCGCATGGCGGAAATCGATGCGCGACTGATCAGCGGCGGCGGGATCGACATGGAATGCGACACCCCCTTCTCGTCGGTGAGCAACGAGACAAGTTCGGTCGCCTCATCCGCCGGCCGGTACCAGATCATATTGTAACGCAGATGCCCCGGCTGCAGATCATTGTCGGCGCCGGCCACCGGATAGCCAAGCATCTGTTCGCCTTGCGGCAGACAAAAAGCCATCACCGGAAAGATATCGCGGTGGATATCGGCCGGCATCGCGCTTTCGGCAATCAGCGCACGCCAGGCGACATAGCCGGCATAGAGCGGCTGCGCCTGTGGCGCGCAAAGGCCGCGGACGGTGGAGCGAATGCCGTCGGCGCCGATCAACACATCGGCGGACACCGTTTCACCATTGGCAAAAATGGCCGTGACCCTGTCGGGGAATTGATCGACCGCGCGCAGCGACCAGCCCTGATGATAATGCTGCGCCGGGAACGCATCATGCAGAATGCGATACACCCGCTCCCACGCCGTCATCACCTGCGGGCATTCGGTTTCGAGAACCATTTGCCCCGACGACGCAAACAACCTTCGCTTCGCCACCGCGACCCCGAGTTCGCGTGTGTCCAGACCGAGCGCATCCAATGCCGTCAGGATCTCCGGCTGCGCGACGATGCCGGCGCCGCGCCCCGATAGCTGCCCCTCGACCTTCTCGTAAATATCGACCTGCCAGCCCGCCGCCCGCAGCATCAGTCCCGCGAACAGCCCGCTCATCGAGCCACCTATGACGATGGCGCGGCCCCGCTCTCGTCGATCCGGCATTCCAGGCGGCATTGGCGCTATCCTCAAACCTGTTATATTTGCTGCATCATAATCGAGGAGGAACCGTGATGGCATTGTCCATGATGGAAAAAGCGGCGCTCAAGACCGATCATTCTGCCTGGTCCGAGGATATCGCCAAGGAATTCGAACGCGAGCGCGACAACCCCAATCCGTGCGTCGGCTCCCGACTTCTTTCAGAGAATGAAAGAGTGCGCGTGTGGGAAATCCGCCTGCAGCCGGGCGAGCGCATCGGCTTCCACCGCCATGTGCTCGATTATTTCTGGACTTCGGTATCCGGTGGCCGCGGCCGCCAGCATGTGCACGACGGCACGACGGTGGAATACACCTATCAGCCCGGCGAAACCCGGCACGAAATCTACGGCCCCGGCGAGTTCAAGGTGCATGATCTCGAAAATCTCGGCGACAAGGAGATGGTGTTCATGACCATCGAGTTCCTGAACTCCGCCAACAAGCCGATGGAGCTGCCTGAGCATATGCGAAAGGTGGCGGCGTAAAACGGCGGCTTTCTGGAAGGCAGCGATATCGCGACACAGCCGTCATGGCCGGACTTGTCCCGGCCATCCACGCCTTCAGCACTTGAAGTCAGACAAGACGTGGATGCCCGGCACAGGGCCGGGCATGACGACGTCATCAGCTTTTGTCTAGGACACCGAAAGCCGCCGTTTTCTCGGCGGCTTTTCGCCTTGCGCGGCAACCCTGTCGCCATCCTGCGCCGCAAGCTGCAGCATCAGGTCGCGTGCATTGACATGAAAGCGTTCGACGATCTGCGTCACCGTACCGGCGACATCGCTCGGGCCACCCACGTTGTAGACCCACTTGCGCATGCCGACGTAGAAGATGCTGCCATGCAGCGACCACATCAATTCGATTTCCGGTTCGCTCATCGGCAAGGCCGCGAGATCCGGCCGCCCGTATTCGTGGCGCAATTCCCCGACCACGCGCCTATAGGCGCGATCGGTGGCCAGCCGGGCGAACCTCTGCGCAATGCCCGCCCCTTCCAGGCCTGAATAGAGATAGATGCGGCCCCATTCGTAATCGTGCAGCATCGTCGCGTAGTCGCGATAGAATTCCGTCAGGCGATCGAGCAGGCCGCGCGACCGATTGCCGAGAATGTCGTCCCACTCCGGCTTCCAGCGCCCCTCGAACAGCGTGTCGTAGATGCGGTCGATCAGCGCGTCCTTGGTCGGGAAATAGCGAAACAGCAATCCGGTGGAAATGCCGAGTTGCTTGGCAAGATCGCGGGTCTGACCGCGGAAGCCGCGGTCGGCGAAAAAA
>JAEYVN010000404.1 GCA_023431725.1 Pseudomonadota bacterium | reverse complement strand
GCCGCCGAGATCAAGTTCGATTCGACCGGCGGCGTTGTCGTGTCGATGGGCACACATTCGCACGGGCAGGGCCACGAAATCAGCTTTGCGCAGATCGTCGCCGATTTCCTCGGCCTCGAAACCTCCGATGTCAAAGTTCGCTATGGCGACACCGACATGATCGAATTCGGCATCGGAACGTTCGGCAGTCGCTCGATGATTACCGGCTCGAACTCATTGCGCATTTCAGCTGATCGGCTGATCGAACGTGGCAAGAAGATCGCCGCTGCGCATTTCGAGGCCGATTCGGGCGACGTCGTCTTTGAAGCGGGCCATTTCGCAATCGCCGGCACCGATCGCCGGGTCAGCATCAAGGACGTTGCGAAGATGTCCTATGTGCTGCGCGATCCCAGCCTGAACCGCGAATTCGGTTTCTCGGAAAAGGTGATCTCGGCGCCGAAGGCGGCGACATTCCCGAATGGCTGCCACGTCTGCGAGGTCGAGATCGATCCCGATACCGGCGTCTGCAAGGTCATCAATTATGTCGTGGTCGATGACGTAGGCCGCGTCGTGAACCCGATGCTGGTGAAAGGCCAGGTGCATGGTGGCGTGGTGCAGGGTGTCGGCCAGATCCTGTTCGAGAACATCACCTATGACGAGGATGGACAACTTCTGTCCGGATCGTTCATGGATTATGCAATGCCGCGCGCGGCGCATTTCCCGCCGTTCATCTGCAAGGCAAACGAAGTGCTGACGCCGAACAATCCACTTGGTGTGAAGGGGGCAGGCGAGGCAGGCACGGTCGGCGCGCTGGCGGCAGTCATAAATGCCATCGTCGATGCATTGTCGCCGTACGGTGTCGAGCATATCGAGATGCCGGCAACGCCGGAGCGGATATGGCGGACCATCCGCGACGCGGAGGAGGCACGCCAATGACCGGATGGGGCCGCGCGCATGTTGTTGTGGCCCTGTTCGCTGCGGCTATGGTGAGCGCCTGCGCCTCATCCCCGCCACCAGTCATGAGTGGTGAGCCGAATGTCGCGCCTGTGAACTACAAGACCGAAATCCTCGCCTATATGCGGACCTATCTGAACGATCCAACCGGCGTGCGCGAGGCCTATATTTCCGAACCCGCACTGATCTCGGTCGGCGGTACGCAGCGCTATGTGTCGTGCCTGAGGTTCAATGCCAAGAACTCGGTCGGGAAATATGAGGGCGGCAAGGACAGGGTCGTGGCCTTCCTGTCCGGCCGCTTCGATACGCTCGCCCTGGCGCGAGGCGAGCAATGCAAGGACGCCAATTGGCAGCCGTTCCCGGAACTGGAAAAGCTGCGGCGTTGAAGCCCACCGCATTCCCGCTTTCGTTGGGGAATGCGGTGAAGGAAGGTTCACGCCCGCATGAAGATGCGGGATGCGGTGAAGGCGGCAACAACACCGGCGACCACGATCAGGATCGACTCGAATCCCGGGGCATGCGGAATGGCTTTTACGCTTTCCACGAAGGTCGAAAAGCGATTGAGCGTAGCTTCCAAGTCGGCGTTGTCATGCATGGCGCGGCCGTCTGTTGTGGTGGCGAACGCAGCCCGCTGTATGCGCGGCTCGGTCAATCCATCCGGCTGAATCTCGATACGCGAGGTCGCCGCGCGATCGAGTTCGCTCATCTCGTCGGCTTGAATGACATTCGTATCATCTGCCGGTGATGCATTCAGGCGATCACTCTTATCAGCAACTTGCATTAACTCCTGCGTCGGCATTTGCGTCATCGCTGGAGCGTCGCTGGTGATAGCTGCGTGCGCCAGCGGCCAGATCTGAATGTAGGGCGTGAGCGGAGCGAGCCCCGGAGCCAATTGTTCGGACGGCGTCTCGGTTGCGATGTCGGCCTGCTTTTCTTTCCTGCGTGTGTTCCTGGCGCGTTCGCCTTGCCGCGGCGCGGCAACGGCTTCGCTCGGCTCTATCTGGCGGGCGAGCGCATTGGCGGCGCTGGATATGATTGCAAACACATTGTCCGGCTCGGATGATTTTCCGCTGTCATGCATGGCCGGTAAGGCAGCAAAGAGAGCGACAAAGACAGTGGAGATGCGAGCGAAATTTCTGACCAAGAACGACACGTCGAACAACGGAAACCTACCCCCGATAAAGTAATGCTGAATTCCACTGAGCCAAGACATCCCGTAGCCCTCCCGGTTGTTGGCTAGCGCGATTGACGCGCCGGGGCGTGACCGGAGAGGGGCAGTTTCAAGGAATTTTCGGCCAATATGGGCGGCAAGCGGGCAGGTTATCCAAAGGGCGGTAACGTCATGCAGTTGTAACGTTTGCCGTCTAATCAGACAGCGCGCCGAACCGGATTGTGTCGGCCCCGTTCGTCAAGTCCCCTTGCGGTCCTGTTCGCATCGCGACAGGACCGTTTTTTTGATGCCGCCAAGCAAATACGACGAAGTGTGAGTATTATTGTCCGGCGCTGCGGTAGACCGACAGGGCCGTATCAACGCCTGGGTTGGTGCGGAAACCGGCTTGACGCAGGCAGATTTCGAGTGCGGCAAGGCAGATCAGCACATTTTCTTTACGGCAGACGTAACCCATCGTACCGATGCGCCAGATTTTACCATGCAGTGGCCCAAACGATGTCCCGATCTCGATTCCGAAATCATTCAGCATCATGCCGCGCACGGCGTCGCCATTGACGCCGTCGGGAATATAGACGCCGGTCACATTCGGCATCTTGTGCCTTTGATCGCCGAACAGCGCGAGCCCCATCTCGGTGAGCCCCGCTGTAATGGCATCACTGGCCAGTTTGTGGCGGGCGAAGCAGGCGTCGAGACCCTCGGCGAGAACGATGCGCACCGCTTCGCGCGCCGCATAGAGCATCGAGGTTGCTTCGGTGTGATGGTTGAGGCGGCTTTCGCTCCAGTAATCCATCAGCATGCCAAGATCGAAATAGTTCGACGAAATGATCGGGCCATCACCTTCGATGAAACCGGCCGGCTTGATGCCTTCCTCGACATGGCGTCGGCGTTTCACGATCTCAACGACGCGATCATTGAGCGTGACGGGCGATGAGCCAGGCGGACCGGACAAACATTTCTGCAAGCCGGACGATGCCGCGTCCACTTTCCAGTCATCGATCGCGACATTCATGCCGCCAAGCGAGGCTGTCGCATCGGTATAAAGAAGCACGTCGTGCTTGCGGCAGAGTTCGCCGATCTGATCGAGTGGCTGCGCGAGCGTGGTCGATGTGTCGCCGTGCACGACCGCGAGCACGCGCGGATGGTGTTGCTTGATAGCGGCTTCGATCTCCTCCGGCGTAAACACGGTGCCCCATTCGCGATCGAT
>JAEYVN010000237.1 GCA_023431725.1 Pseudomonadota bacterium | reverse complement strand
AGGAGCTCTGCTCGTCGAGCGGTCGCGGATCATCGGCATGCCGTGCATTCTTCAGGTTGATCGGCCCATGCCGGGTGAAGGCGAGGCCGTGGCGGCCGTTGCGGGTCGGCATGACGCAATCGAACATGTCGATGCCGCGCCACACCGCCTCGATCAGATCGTCCGGCGTGCCGACGCCCATCAGGTAGCGCGGCCGGTCGGCCGGCAGCACCGGCGCGACAATGTCGATCATCGACAGCATCACCGCCTGCGGCTCGCCCACGGCGAGGCCGCCGATCGCATAGCCCTGGAAATCCATATCCACGAGCGCTTCTGCGCTCTTCACACGCAACGCCGGATCGTCGCCGCCCTGCACGATGCCAAACAGCGCATGGCCGGGTTTCGCACCTTCGAAAGCCCGCTTGCTGCGCTCGGCCCAGCGGAGCGACAATTGCATCGCGCGATCGATCTCGTCGCGCTTTGCCGGCAGCCGGATGCACTCATCGAGCTGCATCGAGATGTCGGCGCCGAGCAGGCGCTGGATCTCGATCGAGCGCTCCGGCGAGAGTTCATACATCGCGCCATCGAGATGCGAGCGGAAGGTCACCGCCTTCTCGTCGATCTTGCGCAGTTGCGACAGCGACATGACCTGGAAGCCGCCGGAATCGGTGAGGATTGGCTTGGGCCAGTTCATGAATGTGTGCAGTCCACCGAGGGCCGCGACACGCTCCGGTCCCGGCCGCAGCATCAGGTGATAGGTATTGCCGAGCAGGATGTCGGCGCCGGTGCGCGCAACATCGTCGGGCATGACGGCTTTCACCGTTGCCTGCGTGCCGACCGGCATGAACGCCGGCGTCGCGATGCGGCCATGCGCGGTCTCGATCTCGCCAGTGCGTGCGGTGCCGTCGGTGGCTTTGAGGCGGAAAGAAAAGGGATTGCTCATCGTTGCTCTGCCGGATGCAGCAAACACGCATCCCCGTAAGAATAGAAGCGATAGCCGGTCGCGATAGCATGCGCATAGGCGCGCTGCATCGTGTCGAGGCCGGCGAAGGCCGCGACCAGCATGAACAGCGTCGAACGCGGCAAATGGAAGTTGGTCATCATCATGTCGGTGGCGCGGAAGCGATAGCCCGGCGTGATGAAGATATCGGTATCGCCGCGAAACGGACGAACGATGCCACTCTCGTCGGCGGCGCTTTCAAGCAGCCGCAAGGCCGTGGAGCCGACCGGCACGATGCGTCCGCCCTTCGCACGTACATCGTTGAGCGCGTCCGCGGTGGCCTCGTCGATCTCGCCCCATTCGGCATGCATCTTGTGTTCGGCGGTGTCCTCGCCCTTCACCGGCAGGAACGTCCCGGCCCCGACATGCAATGTCAGGCGATGCAGCGAAATGCCGTTCGCCTTAAGGCGCTCGATCAGCGGCGGTGTGAAATGCAGCGATGCTGTGGGTGCCGCCACCGAACCTTCGTCCTGCGCAAACATCGTCTGGTAGTCGGCAAGATCGCGTTCGTCGGCCGCGCGCTTCGAGGCGATATAGGGCGGCAACGGCATCGCGCCGCGCTCGGCGATCGCCTGATCGAGCACCGCGCCATGAAAGGCGAACGACAGCGTCACCTCGCCGCCCTCGCCCTTGTCTTCCACCGTTGCGTCGAGCTGGCCGAGGAAACAGACCTTGCCTTCGTCGCCGAAGCGCACGATGTCGCCGGTCTGCAGGCGCTTGGCCGGCTTGACGAGGGCCCGCCAGCGCGATCCGTCGATACGCTTGTGCAGCGTCGCCTCGATCTTCGGCTCCTCGCCGCGACCAATGCGCCGGCCGAACAGCCGCGCCGGAATGACCTTGGTATCGTTGACCACCAGCGCATCGCCGGCCCGCAGGAGGTCGGGCAGATCGCGCACGATCCGGTCTTCGGTCTCGGGCGATTGCCCCGGCCGTACCACCATCAGACGCGCGGAATCACGCGGCGACGCGGGCCGCAGCGCGATGCACTCGGACGGCAATTCGAAATCGAAGAGCGAGGTTTGCATATCAGCGTCATCGTCATGGCCGGGCTTGTCCCGGCCATCCACGTTTTCGTTTGCCGCGCATTCGTCAAGACGTGGATGCCCGGGACAAGCCCGGGCATGACGAAAAATAACGAGCGGTGACTATCTTAGCTATCCGCGCCCATCGTCGCCTTGACGATCTTGTCGGGGTTCTGCACCGGCTCGCCGCGCTTGATCTTGTCGACGTTCTCCATGCCTTCGATGACCTTGCCCCAGACCGTGTATTGACGGTCGAGGAAGGTGGCATCGTCGAACACGATGAAGAACTGGCTGTCGCCGGAATCCGGGTTCTGCGCACGCGCCATCGAAACAACGCCACGCACATGCGGCTCGGCGTTGAACTCGGCCTTCAGCTTCTTGCCGGAGCCGCCGGTCCCAGTGCCCTGTGGGCAGCCAGTCTGGGCCATGAAGCCGTCGATCACGCGGTGAAAGACAATGCCGTCATAGAAGCCTTCACGCACCAGTTCCTTGATGCGGGCGACATGGTTCGGGGCAAGATCCGGACGCATCTCGATGACGACATCACCCTGCGTGGTTTCGAGCTTCAGCGTGTTTTCTGGATCGGCCATAGTCTTACTCTCCTTGGTGTTTGGCCGAAGGCATCGGGCGCCTTCGGCGTCGATTCAGCGCAACGGCTATTTCTTGCCGTCAGCCTGGACGAAGGCGCGGGTGATGCGATCGGGATCCTGCACCGGCTCGCCCTTCTTGATCTTGTCGACATTGTCCATGCCGGACACGACCTCACCGACAACGGTGTACTGGCCGTTGAGATGCGGCGCCTCGGCATAGGTGATGAAAAACTGGCAATTGGCCGAATTCGGATCTGAGGCCCGCGCCATGCCGACGACGCCGCGACGGAACGGCACCTGCGAGAATTCCTGATTGATGTTCGGATATTTGGACTTGCCGCGGCCATCGCCGCGATCGCCATCACCGGTCTGGGCCATGAAGCCCGGGATGACCCGGTGGAACGGCACGTTGTTATAGAAGCCATCGCGCGCCAGCTGCTTCAGGCGGGCGGCATGGTTCGGCGCGATATCATTGCGCAGGCGGATCACCACCGGCCCCTTGGTGGTCTCCAGGACCAGCGTGTTCTGCGGGTCGGATTGGGCAAGGGCCTGGTCGATCTGGGCCGGAGCCGCGAGCACGAGCGCGGCCAGCAAGGCGAGGATGCGGATCATGAAAGCTCCTGAATTGAGGTCGCGGATCTTAAGATGAAAATTTCGCCTTCAGCCGTGCGGCAACGCTGGCCGGCACGAAATGCGAAACATCGCCGCCCATCTTGGCGATCTGCCGCACGAGTGTGGCAGTGATCGGGCGCACCGCCGGCGAGGCCGGCAGGAAGACGGTCTGCACGTCCGGCACCATGGCGCCGTTCATTCCGGCCATCTGCATCTCGTAATTGAAATCGGTACCGTCGCGCAGGCCACGGATCAGGATGGTCGCGCTTTCGCGCTGAGCGACCCCCACCACCAGATCGTCGAAGGTCATGTAGCCGATCTCGCAGCCGGCCGCCTGGGCGATCGGTTTGCAGACTTCGGCGAGCATGTCCATGCGCTCTTGCGCGGTAAAGATCGGCGTCTTGCCCGGATGGATGCCAATGGCAAGGATGAGCCGGTCGGCCAGCCCCGCTGCCTGTCGGACGACATCCAGATGACCATTGGTAACGGGGTCGAACGACCCGGCATAAAGGGCGATGCGCAGCATCCAATTCGTCAAGCCCGGCGCCGGTCAGCCTGCAAGCGCGACAACGTCCCCATCGCCACTCGCGTTCCGCCGCCACTTTTATTTTCCATTAACCGAACCGAACGCGGCCTTGTGCGTCTTGAATGCAGCGGACAGTGGGCGAAGGGCCTGGGACCATGACGATCGGCTTTCCAATCAGGACATTGATGACGCGAAAGCGCGTGATCATCACCATCGGTGTTGCAGTGGCTGCGGCGGTGTTCGTCGCCCTTCCCGCCTTCGTCAATGCCAGCGCATTCTCAGCAGACGACAACGGCGAACAGGCCAACGGGCAGACCTGTGAAATGCAGAACTGGCCGTATTACGCGCGCGCCTGTTTGCGTGACGACACCGGCAATGCCGGCGGCCGCGCCATCAAACCGCGCATCGTCAGCACCGATCAACTGGACCGCGCCAGAACGCGCGCCGTCGCCGCTGAAAATACTGCGGTGAACGCTCCCCGGGACAAGGCGCCATAACCTAGCTCAGGAACGGCAACTCGACGAAAAGAAAGAAGCCGTTCAGCGTCAGCAGCGAGCCGATCAGGCCGAGTGCGCCGCCGAAGAAACAGAGCCAGACGAGATCGGCAACCAGCGAGACCGAAATCATCACGATGGCGATCTGGATCAACGCTTCGGCATAATCGAAATACGGATCCTGCTTGAGGGCGTGATCGCGCCTGGCTTCGTGCTGCTTCGCCTGCGCGACCAGCTCCTTCTTGCCTTCGTTGGTGTCCGGCTCGGAGTCATAGCGCGCAACCGTCTTGCGATAGGTTTCAGCCTTGGCCTTCAGCGCCGCCCTGGCTTCCGGCGGCATGGCGGGATCGGCCAGCCAGCCGAGTTCGAACTCGTCGGCGGCCAGGGCATAGGCCGTCTGCCGCATGTTCTTGGCCTGGAAGAAGCCCCAGTAGTTCGACGCCAGCACGTTGTTGTTGACGGCTTCCTTGCCGGCATTCGAGCCGCCAAGGCTGGTGATCGCCAGCACCATCGCGAGGACCGCAATCAGGATGGCGGCGCGCTGCTTGAACGTATCGGTCTGGCGCTCCTGATCCATCAATTCGGCAGCTTCGTCGGCCTTCATAGCGCCCCTCTTCCCTATCGCGGCGGCATGGGCCGCGCGTTACAGCCTGTTTGCTCAACGAACATGAAAACCGACAAGGCGACGACGCGATGAATGCCAAAAAAAATGCCTCGCCCGGACTGAACCGTGATGCGAGGCATTTTTCAGCAACATCTCGTCCGGCGATCAGGGCTCGCTGGAATCCTCTTCGCCGTCGTCACTCAGGCGCTCGACCGAAACCACCCGCTCGTCCTCGGCCGTGTCGAACACGATCACACCCTGCGTCGACCGGCCGGCGATACGGATGCCGCTGACGCCGGTGCGGATCAGCTTGCCCGCATCGGTGACCAGCATCATCTGATCGGATTCCTCCACCGGGAAGGAAGCGACCAGCTTGCCGTTCTTCTGGGTGATCGCCATCGCGGTGATGCCTTTGCCGCCGCGTCCGGTGATCCGGTATTCGTACGACGAGGTGCGCTTGCCATAGCCGCGTTCCGACACCGTCAGCACGAATTGCTCGGCGGCCGACATCTCGACATAGCGGGCCTCGCCCAGCTCGATGCCGCTGCCGTTCGTCTCCTCGGCATCGGCCGGCGCCGTCTCGTCCGGCTCGCCGCCGCGACGCACCGCACTGGCGCGACGCAGATAGGCGACGCGTTCTTCTGACGACGCATCCACATGGCGCAGGATCGTCATCGAGATGATCGTATCGCCTTCGGCAAGCGCGATGCCGCGCACGCCGCGCGATGTGCGGCCCTGGAACACGCGCACTTCCGGCACCGCAAAGCGGATGCACTGGCCGGCCGCAGCCGTCAGCAGCACGTCATCCTTCTCGGTGCAGATCTGCACGTCGACGATCGCCTCTCCGTCCTCCAGCTTCATGGCAATGATGCCGGATGGCCGCACGTCGGCAAAGTCGGACAGCTTGTTGCGCCGCACCGTGCCGCTGGTGGTCGCGAACATCACATCGAGTTCGGACCATGTCGCCTCGTCTTCCGGCAACGGCATGATCGTGGTGATGCGCTCGCCCTGCGCCAGCGGCAGGATATTGATCAGCGCCTTGCCGCGTGCCTGCGGCGCCGCGATCGGCAGCTTCCAGACCTTCAGCTTGTAGACGCGGCCGAGCGACGAGAAATACAGCATCGGCGCATGCGTGGAGGCCACGAACAGCCGCGCCACGAAATCCTCGTCGCGAGTCTGCATGCCGGCACGGCCCTTGCCGCCGCGGCGCTGTGCCCGATAGGTCGAAAGCGGCACCCGCTTGATGTAGCCCTGATGCGAGACGGTGACGACCATGTCCTCGCGCTGGATGAGGTCTTCCTCTTCCAGCTCGTTCATCTGCTCGACGATCTCGGTCCGGCGCGGCGTGGCGAAGGCTTCCTTCACCTCGGCCATCTCGTCCTTCACGATCTGCTGGATGCGCGCGCGCGACCGCAGGATGTCGAGATAATTTGAGATCTCGGCGGCCAGCTTGTCCAATTCGGCCTGGATTTCCTCGACGCCGAGCGCGGTCAGTCGCTGCAGGCGCAGATCGAGAATGGCACGGGCCTGTGTCTCGGACAGCCGGTAGGTGCCGTCCTCGTTGATGCGATGACGCGGGTCGTCGATCAAAAGGATCATCGCCTCGAC
>JAEYVN010000129.1 GCA_023431725.1 Pseudomonadota bacterium | reverse complement strand
CCGATATGGGGCTTGCGCATGATCCGGTCAGGAACGCGGGGTCTGCTTCTTGATAAGAAGTCAGCGGCGGCTGCGTAGGATTGTGTACCGGTTCTCGTCGAGAGCGACGCAACTGAGGCAGCCTGTTCTGTAAGCGCCCGTGTCGACGTTGATTCTGTTCGGCAGGATTTCAACGTCCGGTGCGGGCGTGTGGCCGTGAACGACGATCTTGCCGAAGTCTGTCCGGCTGTCGAGAAACTCGTCCCGGATCCAGAGGAGATCGTCTTGCCTCTGCAATGTCAGAGCCACACCGGGTTTCACTCCCGCGTGGCAGAAAAAAAAGTCCCCGATCGAGATCGAAATCGGCAGATTCCGAAAGAAGGCCATATGACTGTCTGGAATGAGCTGCGCGAACTTGACGCGAGCATCGGGGTCGCTGGCTTCGAATGTGTGGCGCAGGTCGGGGCGGCGGCGGCGATAGGATTCGATCGTTTCGATGCCGCCCACCCGTGACCAGTAAGCAAGCGGCAGCTTTCCATCCAGAAAATCAAGCAGAACGGCTTCGTGATTGCCTTTCAGCAGAACGGTCTCGGTTTGAAACAGGCCGGATAAAAGCTTGTCGACGACCAGGAACGAGTCGCTGCCGCGATCGACATAATCGCCGAGCATGATGACGATGGTGCGGTCGCGCGGAGATTCTTGCCGGTGCCGATGGATCTGACCGGCCATGTCATCGAGCAGGTCGGCACAGCCGTGAACGTCGCCGATGACGTAAACGCGCAGATTGTCCGGGATCCGGCCGGCGAGCGGGATGGCGGGATATGTCACCGTCCTTCAATCCGTTCAACCGACAAGATTTGCATCGCCTCAGCGTTCCTGGCCTTGGGCATTCGTTGCAATTTCACGCGCCTCGTCGAATCTTGCAATTCCATACCCCAGCGAGAAGAAGAACAGATAGGAGAGGTAATTTCCGACATTCACCGCACGTCCTTCAAACACGCCAAATACGTAATAGACGAGAATGATCATCAGAAGAACGAGCGGAAGCCGGTTTGAGGCGGGCTCCTCCCGCCTCATCTGGCTGATGCCAACGACGGCGCATATGCTGGCGCCGACATAGACCAGGAAGCCGACGAGCCCCGACTCGGACAGGATGATGAGGTACATGTTGTGCGCATACATGTCGATGTTTGCGCCGATGGTGTGCTGACCGATGCCGAAGCCAAAGAGCGGGTGCCGCAGGAACAGGTTCCACGTTGCGCGCCACAGCTCCGAGCGTCCCACGAGATCCGAGCCGGTGCCGCGATAGGGGTCGTCGAGCCGGAACAATTCGATGAAGCCATCCTCGATCGCATCGTAATTGTAGATGGCCATGAACAGAAAGAGCGAGACGAGAAACAGGGCGGTGCGAATCCGCAAATGCTTGATGACGTCATGCCACATCTGGAATGCGAAAATGAATCCGAGCGCCAGAATGGCATTTCGCGACTGGACGATGTTGGCGATGAACGCCGCCAGTGCGAGCGCGCCGTATCTCACGAACCAGCGCCGATGCAGTGCGCTGACCAGTGCGATGCAGACCATGTTCAGGCCGATGAAATTGGGGTGGCTTTCATCGCCGCCCGTCAATCGCGCATTGTTCTCCAGATAGGCGGTAAGCCCCTCTCTTTGCAGCAACAGGGCGATGCACAGCAGTCCGGCAGCGCCGGATATGAGGAGTGCCTTGTTGATGGCGGCTGATGCGTGGGCGTTCATGCAGATCCAGCCGAGCGAGAAAACGAGGAAAACGATGAGGACGCGGCCAAGCGTTTCGAGCGAATAGGGATTGAGGAAATATCCGATGCATAGCGGGATGAAGATCAGCATGCCGATGGCGAGAAGGCGCAATAGCGAGAGGTGCGCGCCCGACGCAAAGGCGGTCAACATGACCGGACCGAGTGTCGCCAGATAAATGACGGCAACAATGGTTGGCTGAAGAGCAAACAGGATCGAACCAACAAATGCGCACGACAAGTGAATGATCAGAAAAGTGGCGAACAGTCCGACCCGCGTGTTCAAATCCGCTACCTGGTTTGCATCTGTTCTGCTCAAGCGTATCCGCTGACTTGATAACCGTCAAAACCAAGCGTTCCGTTTGTCATTAGTCAGCAGTCAGCGATCATGCGCGGTTCCGTCGCTGCATGGAGGAGAGCCGTCTCACCGCAATCAGACGATGTTGATCGGGCCCATGCGGCGACCAATGCTACGCTGATGTGAGCCATTTTCGGTTCAAGGAAATGTGACTAGCAGTCTCGGGACGGTGACCTGGAGGATCGGGATTTGAAGCGCCGCGATTTCCTCAACCGCATTCCGCATGTTGTTGCGGCGGGCATGGTGCCGGTTGCCGCTACCGTAGCTGCCGATGCCGCTCATGCTCAGGACCAGGCAACAGGCGGGCGTGCCGCAAGGCGGGCCGTCACATTGAACGTGCTTGATTTTGGCGCGCGCGGCGATGGCGCGGGCGACAATAGCCCGATGATCCAGCGGGCGATCGATCACGCGGAGTCCATCGGGGGCGCAGAAATAGAGTTCCCTCCGGGCGTCTATCGTTGCGCCGGCCTCATCCTGAAGAAGGGCGTGAGTTTACGCGGACTGCGGTCGTTATCGATTTTGAAGGCGAGCCGGCCCGGAACGATCCTGATGCTGCCCGATACGACGCGTCAGGTGAGTGTCGTCGGTCTCAGGTTCGAGGGCATTTCGGAGCGAAGCCCGAGTATCGGTCTGGTGGTCGACGGAATTTCCAATCTCATCTCGCAATGTGAGTTCGATGGCTTCGCCGATGAAGGGATCATTCTGAGAGGCCTCGTTCATCACCTTGAATACGTATTCGCCGACAATTGTCTGCGCAGGTCGCCGCGGCCATCGGTGAGTGGGGCGCTCACGGTGGAGGCGCATGATTGCACGCTCTTTTGCGTCGAAATTGCGGGTGGTCTCGGAACGCGTCTTGGTCAGGAACTGGAGCCCGGAAACAATAATTGGTGCATCCTGATCAAAGGGGCGAATACCTTCATGACGGATTGCGTTGCCGAAGTCGGCCAAGGTGGCATCCGTCTGGCAGCGAGCGCACAGCAAAGCCGCGTAGAAAACACCCGCTCTGATCTGCATGCGAGAGAGGGATGGTTCATTGAGGGGGCCCGCAATCAGTT
>JAEYVN010000112.1 GCA_023431725.1 Pseudomonadota bacterium | reverse complement strand
CCCAAGTATAGCAGGCCGATCCTCATCGATCAGAATCTGATCGATGAACTCGAGCGGTTCGTCCCCTTGGCGCCGCTGCACCAGCCCAATAATCTCGCTCCGATCCGCGTTCTGCTGCAGCGATTTCCGGATATGCCGCAGGTTGCCTGTTTCGATACCGCGTTTCACCGCGGACATAGCGAGGTCGCGGACCGTTATGCGATCCCGGAGGCGTTGTATGCGGAAGGCGTGCGGCGCTACGGATTTCACGGGCTTTCCTACGAATATGTGTCTGAGCGCCTTCGCGAGGTTGCACCGGATCATGCGGGTGGCCGCCTGGTGATTGCGCACCTGGGTAGCGGTGCCTCCATGTGCGCGATTGCAAAAGGAAATAGCGTCGATAGCACCATGGGTTTCACGGCGCTTGACGGCTTGCCGATGGGAACGAGGTGCGGGCAGATCGATCCGGGGGTGCTGCTCTATCTTCTGTCCGAAAAAGGAATGACGGTTAAGGACGTTCAGGACTTCCTTTACAAGGACTGCGGACTGAAGGGCCTGTCCGGCCTCAGCAACGATGTCCGTTCGCTCCTCGAAAGTGCGGATCCTCGTGCCGCGCTGTCGCTCGACTATTTCGTCTATCGGATCGGCCTGCTCTCGGGAATGCTGGCTGCGGCACTTGGCGGACTTGATAGCTTTGTCTTTACGGCCGGGATCGGCGAGCGCTCGGCCGATATGCGGCGGCGGATTGCCGGAAAGCTTGCGTGGCTGGGCGCGGACATTGACGAGACCGCAAACGAAAGCGGTGCCGTCAAGATCTCCCGGCCCGGTAGCCGGCTCAATCTTTTTGTCGTGCCGACGAACGAGGAACTGATGATTGCGCGGCATACGCTGGCGACAATCGCGCATCCGAACGAGGCGAGTGCGGGCTTCGCGAGGACGGCATGACAATTCCGGTCGCGAAAGCCGCTCTTCTTGAAGGCAAGAAGGGGTTGATCGTTGGTATCGCCAACGACCAATCCATCGCGTGGGGATGCGCAAGAGCGTTCCGGGCGCTCGGCGCGCAACTGGCGCTGACTTATCTCAACGAGAAGGCAAAGCGCTTTGTCGAGCCGCTGGCGCGCGAGGCCGAAGCACCGATCTTCATGCCGCTTGATGTGCTGCAGGACGGGCAGACCGAGGCAGTCTTCAAGCGGATCGAACAGGAATGGGGCGAGATGGATTTTCTGATCCATTCCATTGCGTTCTCGCCGAAGGACGCATTGCACGGCCGGGTCATTGACGTGTCGCGTGATGGATTTTCCAGGACCATGGATGTCTCATGCTGGTCCTTCCTGCACATGGCCCGCCTTGCCGAACCGCTGATGAAGAATGGCGGCAGCATGTTCGCCATGAGCTATTACGGCAGCGAGCGGGTGGTGAAGAATTACAACATCATGGGTGTTGCGAAGGCCGCTCTTGAATGCGCTGTGCGGTATCTGGCGGCCGAGCTGGGCCCCAAGGGAATCCGTGTGCACGTGATCTCGCCTGGGCCGCTCGCCACCCGCGCTGCATCCGGCATTCCTGAATTCGACGAGCTCTTGGACAAGGCGAAGGAGAAGGCGCCGGCGCGTAGCCTGGTGAGCATCGACGATGTCGGCGCTGCGACGGCATTTCTGGCCCATGACGCAGCGAAACTTGTGACCGGCCAGACACTTTATGTCGATGGAGGCTATCACATCATCGATTAGCGATGAGCCGCACAAGAATAGATCAGCCCGGAGGGAGCAAGGCAATGCCGGCGAATATCGACGAGATCCTGCCGACTGCGAAGGACTGTCTGAGGAAAAGCGCGGAAATGGAGGCGCAAAAGACCGCAGAATATGTTCGAAGAAGAAAGGCCGCGGAGGATGAGAAGAAGCAGCTTCTGGACAAGTTGCTGCAGCCGTCGGGCGTTCCTGACGAGGAAAGAATGCGTCGTGCGGCGGTGATCATCAATCGTGCGGTGAGTAATGGTCTTTCCGAAGTGGAAATCGCTCGCTTTTCGAACAAGCTCTTCACCGACAAGGGACGGGCCATCAATCAACAGGAGCCGGGTTGGGAAGAGACGCTGACTGGTTTGCCCAAGGAGTTGTATCAGTTCTGGAAACAGCATCTCGAGGCGCGGGGATATCACATCAAATTCCAGATTGCTGATTGGCCGGACGGAATGCCTGGCGATATCAGCCTGACGCTGATCTGGCGATAAGCGCCTCCATTATGCGCGAGTGGCTGGCAGGGCGGCAATCTCGACGGCTGCACCAGCGAAGCTCCGCCACCTGCGAAAGCACCGAAATTGGCCAATCGATTTTTCGATTTGCTAAAGTTCGCGCAGAAGCATTACACACGTTTTGTATCGCAGGAATCGACATGACGATCTCACAGCGGCTTTCTGAGCTGGGCCTCATTCTGCCGGCGCCGACGGTGGTGCCCCAAGGTGTTCGTTTGCCGTTCCGATGGGTGCGGGTTGTCGGCAATCGTGTCACGATATCGGGGCATGGCCCGACCGCTTCAGATGGCTCGATCGCTGGACCGCTCGGCAAGGTTGGTCTCGATGTCACCGAGGAGCAGGCCTATGAGTCGGCGCGCCTGACGGCGCTCGGCATGCTCGCGAACCTCAAGCGCGAAATCGGCGAACTGGATCGGGTGACCTGGCTTCGCGTCTTCGGGATGGTCAATGTGGCGCCAGGCTTTCGTTCGACACCGGCCGTCATCAACGGATTTTCCGATCTGATCCTGGCGGTTTTTGGCGAGCAGCGTGGTCAGCATTCGCGCTCGGCCATTGGCGTCGCCGAATTGCCCTTTAATATTCCGGTCGAGATTGAGGCTGAAGTTCTCCTCGACTAGGGCCTCTCGGCCCAGAGCTAAGCCCCCCGTTCCTGCGCGGCAAATACAGTGGCGGCGGAGGCGCGCCGCGAGGGCTTCGGTGCCGTGATGAAAGGCCACGTCCAGCCGCCCACGGGCGGCCGAAAAGTTGGCGATGATCGGTACGGGCCGAGCGCGACAAGCATGTCGATGCAGCCCGGTGCCACGGCACCGGCGGTGTACCGCGGTCTAATTTCGTCGCCAAGTCCTTGCAGTGCAATCGGTCAGCGATTGGCGACCAGGCACACGAACATCTTGCGGCCTTCTCATCCCAAGGACGCCGACCGGGATATTGATGCCTGCCAGCGTCCGGACGAAGGAGGGATATCAACGGGCTTTACAATCAAATCCGAATGATATTCACTATTGAAAAAATAGGGCAAGGAGATCGACCATGCAGCCGTCATCCGCAATTCGCGTACAGGAACTCAATCCCGGTCGACTGACCTATCTGTTTCGCAAGCAGTTCGAAATGTCGAAGCTGCAGAAGGGCGAGACGGTGGCGATCGTCAGCGATCTTGGTACGCGCAGGGAATTCATCCAGTCGGCTTTCGCCGCTGCTGATGAATTCGGTGCGGACATTTACGAGATGTGCGTCAACTCCATCCCCGGCTGGACCAAGGTCGGTGTCCCGACCATCGGTCAGTGCAAGGGCACGCTGGCCGCGGTGAAGGAAGCCGATCTCATCGTCATCTTCCATGTGCCGCTGTTCACCAAGTGGCTGAAGGAAGTGATGGATGGCGGCACGCGCGTTCTGATGATCATCGATGCGCCGGACGATCTCGAGCAACTGATGTCGCCCAAGGGCCTCAAGGAGGCTATGAAATACGCCGAGAGCGTCTACAAGCGCACCAAGACCGTGCGTGTCACCAATGAGGCCGGCACTGATTTCACCTATGAGTGCGGTGAATATCCCGTCATGACCCAATGGGGCTATGCCGACGAGAAGGGCCATTTCGACCATTGGGGTGCAGGCCATATCCACACTTTCCCGAATGAGGGCAGTGCGACCGGCAAGGTGGTGTTTCAGCCCGGCGACATCATCATCCTTCCTTACTGCCGCTATGTCGTCGATCCGGTGACGCTGGAGATCCGCGATGGCCATGTCGTCAAGATCGACGGCGGGCTCGACGCGAAGCTGATGCGCGACTGGCTCGAGGACGGCAAGAGCAGCGAAAACGATCGCGATCCCTACGCCGTGTCGCATCTCGGCTGGGGCAT
>JAEYVN010000091.1 GCA_023431725.1 Pseudomonadota bacterium | reverse complement strand
GGGCGATAGCGTGCGCTCCGGTGAGAAGCAGACGCCGATCACGCCACTCGCGATCAGCCAGTTCCGGCAGCGCGGCCCGGAAGGCAAAGGCCGCATCAGCCTCACCCAGGATCCCGCCGTGAGCCTGCAATATGCCGGCGAGCTGATCGCGGCCTTCATCGAACGCGCCGGCGGCAGCGTGACGGGCGAGATCTCGACCGGTACCGTCCCTGAGGGACTGAAGCCGGTCTATGTGCACCGGCAATCGCGTCCGCTGTCGACCATCCTGATCCAGTTGCTCAAGGTGTCGAACAATTACATCGCCAATCAGGTGTTTCTGGAAATCGGCGCCCACCGCTTCGGCGGTCCGGTCAGTCTCGAGAAATCGCTGAAGGTCGCCAACGAGATGCTCGCCGCGCAGGGGCTTGCCGATGCCATTCATCTCGAAGAGGGCTCCGGCATCAGCCGCAACAACCGCTTCACCGCGCAGGGGCTTGCGAAGGTACTGGCGCTGTTTGCGCCGCACGCCAACCTGCTGCGCGGCCATGACGGCGGCCTCAACAAGACCGGCACCATGGACGGCGTGCGCACACTCGCCGGCTATGCCGACACCAAAGGCAACGGCCGCGTGCGCGTCGTGATCTCGCTCAGGGGCAATGACGGCGAGATGCGTTTCAAGCTGCTCAAGGCAATCGCAGCCGGGCTTTGAAGGCCGCCCGCTAGTGCACGACCAGCACCGGCACGCTGCCGTCCGCCAGCACCTCCGATGTCTGACTGCCCAGGAACATCTTCTTGAGCCCGCGATGCCCATGCGACGCCATGACGATCAGGTCACAGCCTCTGGATTTTGCCGTCTCCAGTATCGCCGTGGATGGATGCGCATCCGGAACATACAACGTGTCGACAGACACGCCGGCCTGCTCCGCCATCGCGCGAATGGCCTTGAGGATCTCGCCCGCGCGCACCTTGCTCGCTTCGACGATGCTGTCGAACATTTCCTGCGGCGGAATCCACCCGGCCTGCCCGCTTCTGTAGTCGAACTGCGGTTCTGTCACGGTGATGACCGTCACCTTGGCGTTCAAGGCCTTTGCCAAAGCAAACCCATGCTTGATGCCTTTGGCCGCGACATCCGATCCATCCGTGCTCAACAGAATATTGGCGTACATCGGGGACTCCCTGCTGGTCGAACATTGTCCTTCGGAACGTGACGCAGCCCGAAAGTATATGATTTGATCGCCGCTGTCCGTCCATGAGCCTATCCATGGGCCGATCGCGTCGCTGCCGCGCAGCAATCGCTTCGCGCGGAGTAAATCGGATCGCGACGACTTTACATAACTTTACACGGCGCACATTCCGCTGAAACGCGGCTCATCCAGATTGCATCCGTGGCCGCAAGCCACGTGAGACCTTCAGGAGAGCCTTCAATGACCGAACCGCACAACGCTGACCGTCCGGAGCCGTCCCCCGCTCCATACGGTCCCGCCCCGCGCACCCGGCGCGGCCGCACCCTCCTCTTTGCAACCCTCGTCCTCGCCGCCGGACTGACCGGCGCCGCCGTGACCAAAGCGGTCAGCAATCCGTTCGGCTTCGGCCCGGGCAGCATGCGCGGCCACTGGGGCGGCTCCTGGGGCGGACCGCTCGATCCCGCCCAGATCGAGGATCGTGCCGACCGCATGGTGCGCCATCTCGCCGTCGAACTCGACGCCAGCAACGAGCAGCAGGACAAGCTGCGCACCATCATGCGCGGCATGCTGAAAGACGTCATGCCCGCCCGCGAGAAAGCCCAGGAGGCTCGCCGTCAGGCGCGCGAGTTGCTGACGCAGACCACGATCGATCGCGGCGCGATGGAAAAGCTGCGCGCCGAGCAGATCGCGCTCGCCGACAGCGTATCGAAGCGCGTCGTGCAGGCGCTCGGCGATGCCGCCGAGATCCTGTCGCCCGAACAGCGCCGCAAGCTCAATGACCGCATCCCGCCGTTCGGTGCGCGTGGTCCCGGCGGCTGGCGGCACGGCTGATTGTCGCCATCGCAATGCCCTCCCGGCGATTCCGGCTCCATCCCGCGTCGCCATGTTTCAGGTCCGGACCGTCAGCCCGCTGGTCCGGACGGGAGGGTTGGGTGGGAGCGTCGCGTTCGTCCCCTGAATGGATGCTCCCACCCATTTGCCCTCTTTTTGTTTTAGATTGCCCCGGTGACCGACCGTATCCTGCTCATCGAAGACGACCGCCGGCTGGCCGAGATGATTGCCAATTATCTTGGCGAGGCCGGCTTCCAGACCGCGATCGCGCCGTCCGGCAGCACCGGCATGGCGCTGCAGGAACGCCAGCCGTTCGACGTTCTCATTCTCGATCTGATGCTGCCCGACATGGACGGCCTCGATGTCTGCCGCCGCATCCGCGAAAAATCGCAGACGCCGATCCTGATGCTGACCGCGCGCGGCGATGCCATGGATCGCGTGGTCGGCCTCGAAATGGGCGCCGACGATTATCTGCCCAAGCCGTTCGAGCCGCGCGAGTTGCTGGCGCGGCTGCGCGCCCTGCTCCGCCGCGCGCGATCGGAGCGCAAGACCGACCTGATGCGCTTCGGCCGGCTGGAGATCGACACCGCCGCGCGGCAGGTGCGGCTCGATGGCGACGAGTGCCCGCTCACCAGCTATCAATTCGCCCTGCTGCTGGCGCTGGCCGAAAACGCCGGGCGCGTGCTTTCGCGCGACACCATCATGAACCTGATGAAGAGCGAAACGCTTGAAGCATTCGATCGCTCGATCGATGTGCATATCTCGCGCATCCGCGCCGCCATCGAAGACGATGCGAAGAAGCCGCGCCGGGTCATCACCGTGCGTGGCGCCGGCTATGTCTTCGCGAAAGCGCAGGACTAGCCATTCGATGCAACTGGATCGCGCCATGCTCGTTGTCATGCCCCGCGAAGGCGGGGCATCCAGTACGCAGACGATACACTTGCATTCACTGGATCGCCTGCCTTCGCAGGCGATGACAGCTCAGTGCACGCAGAGCATCCCGCAGGCCAGCAGACTGATCGCCCATGAAGCGGCTCTATAAGAAGATCTACCTCACCATCGTGGTGACGCTGCTGCTCGTGGTCCTGGTGGCCGGTGCGATCTGGCGGTTCGGCGTCCAGCCCGGTGCCTTCACCGAAGGCTTTGAAGTCGCCGGCGAGCTTGCCGCGGCCGCTTTGCCACCAGCGAGCGCGCCGGCTGCCGAACAGCAGGAGGCCATCGACCGGCTCGCCAAACGTCTGAAACTCGACCTGTCATTGTTTGACGAAACGCTGCGTCCGGTTGCGCGATGGGGACGGCCGCTGCCGGCGCCGACGCGCAGCCGGGGTGGATGGATCTATGGCCCGGGCGGACCAGCCTTCGCATTGCAACTGCCGGATCAACGCTGGATCGTCGCCGGTGCGCCGCCGCGCCATGCGCATCCCGCCCTGGGTCTCGTGTTGGTGCTCGGCGCCATCGCACTCCTCATCGCGTTGTGCGCCTTTCCTGTCGTGCGCGGACTGACGCGCCGCCTTGAGCGGCTGCAAAAGGGCGTCGAAACGCTGGGCTCGGGCGATCTGTCTGCGCGGGTGAAAGTGGAGGGCCGCGACGAGGTGGCCCAGCTTGCCGAAAGCTTCAATCATGCGGCCGTGCGCATCGAAGAACTTGTCAACGCGCATCGCCTCCTTCTTGCGCATGCCTCGCACGAAATCCGCACGCCATTGTCGCGCATCCGTCTCGGCATCGAATTGCTGCAACAGAAACAGGACCCGAAATACAAGGCCGCACTGGAACAGGACATTGCCGAACTGGACGGGCTGGTGGACGACATTCTGCTGGCCAGCCGTCTCGACATCGCCGGAAGCCTGCCTGACCGCGAGAGCATCGATCTGCTCGCTCTCGCGGCGGAAGAAGCCGCGCGTTACGACGATTGTCAGGTTGAAGGCGATGCGATCGAAGGTGATGCGATCACCGTCAACGGCGATGCGCGACTGCTGCGGCGCCTGATCCGCAATTTGCTCGACAACGCGTCGCGCCATGGCGAACCGCCGATCCGCATCATCGTGCAGCGCAAGGACGACCGCGCGATCATCGACGTTCTCGATACCGGCAACGGCATCCCGGCGGATGAACGCGAGCGCGTGTTCATTCCGTTCTATCGCCTGCCCGGTGAGACCAAGGGCTCAGGGCTGGGCTTGTCGATTGCACGTCAGATTGCACGCCTGCATGGCGGCGATGTCAGCGTGATGTCTGCGCTGGATCGGGGCAGCTGCCTGCGCGTGACATTGCCGCTGCGCTGATTATCAACATATCGAACGCCCGATATTGATCGCCTCCGGCATTCGGCTAACGTTGCCGGATGCATGCCGGTGTCCGCAGCCAATGGGTGACGATCGTCTGTCTGGGCATCGTCCAGATTCTCGCCTGGGGCTCGTCGTTCTATTTCCCCGCCGTGCTCGCACCGCCCATCGTGGCCGACACCGGCTGGCCGCTGTCCTGGGTGGTCGGCGGCGTCTCGATCGGCCTTCTGATCGGCGGGTTGATCTCACCGCAAGTCGGCAAATGGATCGAACGGCATAGCGGCCGCCCTGTGCTTGCGGCGAGCTCTCTCCTCTTTGCCACCGGCCTTGCAACCATCGGCGTCGCGCCAACGCTGCCGATCTATCTTGCCGGCTGGATCATTGTCGGTCTCGGCATGGGCACCGGGCTTTACGACGCGGTGTTTGCGGCGCTCGGCAAGCTGTACGGTCACGCCGCGCGCGGGCCGATCACCAACCTCACCTTGTTCGGTGGCTTTGCATCGACGGTCTGCTGGCCGCTGAGCGCGTTTCTGGTCGAGAGCATCGGCTGGCGCGGCGCGTGTTTCGTCTATGCCGGCCTTCATCTGTTAGTGGCGCTGCCGCTGCAGCTTTACGCGATGCGGGCGGCAGCGAAGCCCGACGATGCCGATGACGAGAAGCCGGTTATCGTGAAGCCCGCGCCCACGCAGCGCGCGCTCCACGGAACAGCAGACCATGAAAAATCAATCCTGATAATTCTGGCGCTGGTCCTGTCGCTCGCTGCCGGCATCGGCTCGATCGTCGTCGTGCATCTGCTGATTTTCCTGCAGGCGCGCGGGCTGGACTTCGCCGCGGCGGTCGCGCTCGGCACATTGTTCGGTCCCGCACAGGTAGCCGCCCGCGTCGTCGAAAGCCTGTTCGGCCGTCGCTATCATCCGACCTGGACGCTTGCCGCCTCGGTGTCATTGATGGCGATCGGACTTTTGATGCTGATGACCAGCTGGCGCATCGTAGCGCTGGCCGTCATTCTCTATGCCGCGGGCTATGGCATCACATGGATCGCGCGCGGGACATTGCCACTCGCCCTGTTCGGTCCGGAACGATTTCCGCGCCTGATGGGCAAGATCGCCATGCCGAGTTTGATCGTGCAGGCGCTTGCACCGGCGGCGGGCGCATGGGCGATCGAACACTACGGCACATCCGCCACCATCACCGCACTCGCGCTGCTGGCGATCATCAATATCGTGCTGATGATCGCCCTGTCGTTGCGAACGCGCGCAGGCAGCGCGCGGTCCTAGAGCGTTTTCAAGCGAATTGGATACCGGTTCGCGTTAAGAAAACGCGCCAGAATAAAAACTAGAGGCCTGGCTTTGATTACATCAAAATCATAAAGCCTCTAGACATCAGCGCCAGCCGAGGCCTGGCGCGACATGCTTGAGGATCGCCTCGATCACATGCGCGTTGTAATCGACGCCAAGCTGGTTGGGCACCGTCAGCAGCAGCGTGTCCGCTTCCGCAATCGCTTCGTCCTGCTTGAGTTGCGCGATCAGCCTGTCCGGCTCATCCGCATAGCTCCGGCCGAAGATGGCGCGTTCGCTTTCGCTGAGGAAGCCGATCTGGTCCTCGCTCTCGTCGCGGTCGAAGTACATGCGGTCGCGATCATCCACCAGGGCGAAGATGCTGCGCGACACCGACACGCGCGGCTCGCGTGTATGCCCTGCTTCCTTCCAGGCCGCACGGAAAATGCGGATCTGCTCGGCCTGCTGGACATGAAACGGCTTGCCGCTCTCGTCGATCTTCAGCGTCGAGCTTTGCAGATTCATGCCGAGCTTCGCCGCCCATTCCGCGGTCGCATTGGTGGAGGCGCCCCACCAGATGCGTTCGCGCAAGCCTTCCGCATACGGCTCGAGCCGCAGCAGGCCAGGCGGGTTCGGAAACATCGGCCGCGGATTGGGCTTTGCAAAGCCTTTGCCCTGCAGCACATCGAGAAACACTTCGGTGTGACGTCGCGCCATGTTGGCATCGTCCATGCCCTCTTGCGGCGCGTAACCGAAATAGCGCCAGCCATCGATCACCTGCTCGGGCGAGCCGCGGCTGATGCCGAGTTGCAGCCGACCGCCGCTGATGAGATCGGCGCTGCCGGCATCCTCGGCCATATAGAGCGGGTTCTCGTAGCGCATGTCGATGACGGCAGTGCCGATCTCGATCTTTTTCGTCTTCGCCCCCACGGCCGCCAGCAGCGGAAACGGCGAGCCAAGCTGACGCGCGAAATGATGCACACGGAAGTAAGCGCCGTCGGCGCCAAGCTCTTCGGCCG
>JAEYVN010000090.1 GCA_023431725.1 Pseudomonadota bacterium | reverse complement strand
CGACGGCTATACGCTGTTGCTGTTTTCCGGTTCGCAACACGCGACTGTCCCGGCGATGAGCAGCACGGCCACATACGATCCCGTCAAAGGCGCGCAGCCGATCTCGGTGCTTTTTAATTTTACAGCCGTCGTCGGCGTGCCTGCCGATAGCCCGGTCAATTCCATCGCCGAGCTTGTCGAGTTTGGGAAAGCAAAAGCCGGCGGTTTGAATTTCGGATCTCCAGGGGTTGGCACGCCATCGCATCTCGCTGCCGCCAAGCTGGTCGCCGCTGCCAAAGCGCCGGCGCAATTCGTGCACTACAAAGGCGGCTCGCCGATGATGACCGACCTGCTGGGCCGACGACTGGATGTCGCGTGGCCCAGTGCGCCTTTGGCCAAGAGTTTCTTGACCGATGGGAAGGTCAAGGCGATTGCGGTCGACGGTCAGCAGCGCTGGTCGATCATTCCCGATGTGCCAACGCTGCAGGAGGCTGGTTTCGGGGATGCCAGTGTCGCGAATTGGTTCGCCATCGCAGCAGCCCCAGGAACTCCGCCGGCCGTCATCAACAGGCTGAATGCAGCCTTTGCCGAGGCGGGACGCGATCCCGAGTTGAAACGTAAGGTCGAGGACCTGGGCCTTTCGGTTGCAACCAGCACGCCTGAGGAACTCGGGCGGCTGATGGCCAAGGAAGCAAGTGATATTCGCGAACTGGTCAACACACTTGGCCTGAAGCAATAATCCTTGCACCACTCATGCGGTTCGCCATAAGACAGCGCTGGAGCATGACTCGGCTTTGAACGCCGTACGGCGGCTCCTTGTCCGGGCGGTTAGCTCAGCTGGTAGAGCATCTCGTTTACACCGAGAGGGTCGGCGGTTCGATCCCGTCACCGCCCACCATCGTTCCCCCACATGCTCCATAGGTCTCTCTAGGACGCAGTTGGCGGCTCTCTGATCGCGTGGGGAAGGGACCAGGCGGTGCTTCGTGGCGCCGGGCAATGGGCGTCACACGAAGCATCCGTAATTCATGCGGTCTCAGTTGAAGCGGATAGCCTGCGTAAACGCGAGCGTTGTCTGTGTGACAGCCGCAGGGAAAGCCGGCATCGGTGCAGCCCTCGCGATCGTAGCCATCGCTTCGGCATCGGCGGCGGAATTGCCGGACGATCGCGTCAGACTGCGGGACACGACTCGTCCGCTGCGATCGACCACAAAACTCACGACAGCTGTTCCCGTGCCCCCGGCCGGGCGCTTGAAACGATTGATATGGGCGCTGAGCAGGCTCTTGTAGCTCGGCAACGCATTGATCGAGCCGGCGAGCCCCGGATTGGGAGCGACCGCCGTGCGCGCCCGCTTCGGCGTCTTGGGTGCGGATCGCTGCTGCTGGACGGACTTCTTCTTGATCTCGACCGGCTTCTCCTTGACCGGCTCCGGTGGCTTCGGCGTCGGTTCTTCCTTTTTCTCGACGACCTCTTCCTTCTTGGGCGGGATCACGATTTCGGGGTCTGGCGTTTCGGTCGGGGGCACTTCAAGGATCGGTTCCTCGGCGACCTCCTGTTTGACCTCCGGCACAGGCGTTTCCTGCGACTCCATAGATTCTTCGCCGGGCGCGAGGTCGTTTTCCGTTTCAGGCGCCGCCGCTTCCGGCGCGAAATCAATCAGAATCGGTTGAGCGGCTGCGCCCGCAACCTGTTCCGTAGGGCCCATAAGCATGTAAGCCGCGACAAGGCCGGCATGCGCTGCGACGACAATACCGCCGGCCAGAGCCCAGCGGCCGAGGTGCAGGTCCTCATCAAGATCGCCGGCAATCGAGGCGGAGACGGTCATTTTTTGTCGTCGCGTCCTTCAAGCCCGACCAGGCCGATCTTCAGATAGCCCGCGGAGCGCAGCATGTTCATGACCTCCATGACATCGCCGTAGCTGACGGCGCGGTCGGCTCGCACGAAGATGCGCTCTTCCTTGTTGTTCTTGGTGGCGACCTCGAGGGCCGACGCAAGGCTTGAACGCGAAATCATCTCCTCGCCGACTGCCAGTGACAGATCTGGCTTCACGGTGAGGAAGACCGGCTTGTCGGGACGACGGGTCTGCTGTGCAGACGAACTCGGCAAGTCGACGGGGATATCCACAGTCGCGAGCGGTGCTGCGACCATGAAGATGATCAGCAGAACAAGAATAACGTCGATGAAGGGGGTGACATTGATGTCGTGGGTTTCGACATCCTCGTTATCCTTGGCGAAGTGAACAGCCATGATCCCTTACTCCGCTGCCTGCTGCATGACATGCCGCGACTTCATGCTGTTGCGATCAAGGTCGCGCGAGGCGAGACGCAGGACATTCGCCGACGCATTGCCAAGGATCAAACGATATCCACCGATCGAACGTGTGAACATGTTATAGATCACGACGGCCGGAATTGCCGCCACGAGGCCGATCGCGGTTGCCAGCAAGGCTTCGGCAATACCGGGCGCGACGACAGCAAGGCTGGTCGAGTGCGCCTTGGAGATGCCGATAAAGCTGTTCATGATTCCCCAGACCGTGCCGAACAGGCCGACAAAGGGTGAGATTGCACCGATGGTGGCGAGGACTCCCATGCCATTGCCGATCCGGCGGCTCGCACTTGCTTCCACGCGCTCAAGCTGAAGGATGATGCGTTCCTTGACACCTTCCGCAGGCAGTGAATCGGAGAGCTCCACCTCATGGGCGGCCGAACGCACGAGTCGCGCAACGGGATCCTTTTCCTTCGCAAACTGACGTTCTGCATCGGCCAGTGATTTCGCTGTTTCGAGCCATCGGTTTTTCTTTCTGGCGCGCCGCTTCTCGAAACGGATTTCAAGGCTCTTTGCGATCCACACCGTCCACGTCACAAGCGACGCAAAGACAAGTCCGATCATCACCGCTTTCACGACGATATCGGCCTGCATGAACATGCCCCATGGCGTCAGGTCATGAGGCAGCATGCTCGATGGGATCGTTCCGGCCTGCTGCGCAACATCCGGCACGGCGCTTTGAACAAGATCGGACGCTGTGGATTCCGGGACGACATTGGGCAGGGCAGGTGACGTGACCGGCGCAGCTTGTTCTGGCGCAACAGCGCTGGGTGCTTCAGTTGCGCTCGACACCGGCGCTTGCTCGGTTACCGTTTGAGCGAATGCCATGGCCGACACCGCAAGAGTCGAAAATAGACTCGATATCGCGGCTAGCGATTTGGAGAGCGAGATCATGGTTCGATCCTTCGCGCGGCGTTGCGCCGGTGTGCGCCTGATGTGAAGCGGCCGTATGCATGCGGTGCCGCAAAACGATGTGTGATCGTTGTTCAATCGCAAAACACGAAAATAAATCAACAGCAAAAATACCTTTGAATTCCTCCAGACTTACTTCGGATTCATTCCAATTCGTTGGTGAGCTGCCATGCGCTCTGATCATTGCTCATCAGCCCGATAAGTTGCTAGCTAAGCCACTGAAACACAACAAGTTTTGACTTGTTCTAAGGTGCAAGGCTCTGGGGGCTGAAATGGGAAGTGGTTCGACGGGTGGCGTGCGTCCGCGTCACGGTGGTGACGACGTAATCAAGCAGAAGTTAGACAGACAAATTGGTATTCGTTCGAGTGCCCGCAAGCCATTCGTACATGCTGCAATCGGCCTTGCTTCTGTTGCGATGGCAGGTGGGGCTGCTGCACAGGAAGCGCTTCCGACGATCGATGTGTCGGGGGGGAGCGGAGAGAACCAATCGCCGGACAACACGTTGCAATCGACTTTTGGGGGTATCTCGCGCATCCCGGGGCGAGTGCAGGACATTCCGCAAACCATCAACGTCATCAATCAACAAACGCTGCAGCAGCAGGGTGTGACGACGGTTGATCAGGCTTTGCGTAACGTACCTGGCGTTACCGTAAGTTCGGGTGAGGGCAATGGTGGTCAGAACGGCGACCAATTCCGCATCCGTGGCTTCCAGGCCAAGAGCGACCTGTACGTCGATGGTTTGCGCGATTTTGGCGGCTACACCCGTGACGCCTTCTCGATCGAACAGATCCAGGTTCTCAAGGGTCCTTCGTCGGAAAGCTTCGGCTACGGAACGACCGGCGGCGCCATCAACCTGCAGCAGAAGAAGGCCCGTCTTGGTAACTTCACCGACGTCGAAGGGACCATCGGCACTGGCCCGCTGGGTCGTGTTGTCGCCGACATCAACAGGCAGATTGGCCAGACGACCGCCATTCGTATGGTCGGCATGTACCACGATCAGGATATCGTCGATCGCGACAATCTCTTCTCGGATCGCTGGGGCTTCCTCGGCTCAGTCGGTCTCGGCCTTGGCACAGGCACACAGCTGACACTCAATTACATGCATCAGAGCGGCCACCGTCGACCTGACATGGGCACACCGATCGCGGTCAGTTCTGTTGCTGGCGTGATCGGTCGGCCGCTGCCGGAATACGGCGTGCCGCGTAATCTGTTCTACGGCAAGAGCACTGACCAGGATCGTACGACGGTCGATATGTTCACGTCGCACTTCAAACATGACTTCAATAGCTGGCTGACCGTTACGAACGATACCCGGTTTGCCTATTATTCACGCTTCTTCGCACAGACGGTGCCGTCATGTGCCGCGGCGACTTGCGGTGATGCTGTCAACGCTGGAAACTTGAATGTGCCCTACACACTGGGCGGACCGGCCGGATATGATCAAGCAACTCATGGTGCCCAAAACATCACGACAGCGATCGCGAAATTCCATACCGGGGCTCTGCGCCACGAACTGATCGCCGGAGTTGACGTCAACAACCAGGACGATACGCGTTTTGCACTGGCAAATAACCCCGCTATTGCCAAAGCGCCTAGTTCGATCTTGAGCCCGATCTTCTATTATCCAGGCCCTGTTTATGTGAATACGCTTGGCACGAACGGCATCAAGGAATCCGAGTCGTTCAATCTGGGGCTTTTCGCGAGCGACCGCGTTTGGCTAACAGATCAATTCTCGCTGTTGGGCGGCGTGCGTTGGGATCGCTTCAACTCAAACTACAAGGCCGCCTCGGCCGGTGTGTTTGGTCCCGAACTCGAAAGCAAGAACGAGTTCGTCAGTCCCAAGGCCAGCGCAATCTGGGAACCCACGAAGGAACAGACCTACTATGTGAGCTGGGCACGGTCGTATTCGAACCTTGCAGGCCAGTATGCTGCGATGGACAACGTCCCCATCAATAACGCCTCACTGCAGCCTGAAGAGAGCGATTTGTGGGAAGCCGGTCTGAAATACAGCCTGCTCAACGGCAAGCTTGGATTCACGGCCGCATGGTTCCGCGTTGAAAAGAAGAACTCGGTGCAAACCGATCCGGTCAGCGGCACCATTGTTCCAACCAACGAGACGCAACTCGTGCAGGGTGTCGAACTCGGCCTGACCGGTCAGATCACCGATCAGTGGAACATCCAAGCGTCGTATGCCTACATGGACAGCGAGATTCTGTCTGTTGCTCTGCCGGCCAACGCTATAACGATCGGCAATCGCGTAGCATTCGTGCCGCAAAACTCTGGTGCGTTGTGGACGACCTACGACATCGCGCCATGGCTGAGGCTTGAGGGCAAGATGCTTGTCGGTGGTGGCATCTTCTACACGGGACAATACTTCACGAACTCGTTCTCGAACGCCGAAGTACCGGATCAGATCACGACCAACCTGTTGTGGTCCTACGAGTACCAAAAGTATCGTCTTGCTTTGAACGTTTACAATCTGTTCGACGAAGTGACCTACGACGCAGCCTTCGGTACTCGCGCCGTGGTTGCTGCAGGCCGCACGATCACGCTGACGGGCGGCGTGAGGTGGTAACGCACAAGATCTGACCGGGCGGACGAGCCCGGCAAAACGAAACAGGCGAGCGAAGATCAGAAACGCGGTCTTCGCTCGCTTCTTGATTCCGGTCGTAGACCGTTTGAGTTGTTTGTACGGTGTAAGAATCGATGCTCGTTCACATTCCACAAGTCCTGACCTCCGATGAAATCCGGGAGGTCCTCTCGATCATCGAGGCCGAAGCCTGGGTCGATGGAAAGGCCACCGCGGGCGATCAGGCCGCAAAGGCGAAATTCAACCTTCAAATCACCGAAGGTTCACCTGCCGGAATGAAAGCCGGGGACATCATCCTGAAGGCGCTGGGCCGCAATCCGACCTTCAACGCCGCAGCCTTGCCGCTGCGTGTTCTGCCGCCGCTGTTCAACCGTTATGACGCCGGCATGAAGTTCGATGCGCACGTCGACGGTGCCATTCGGGCCGTACCGCATGCCGGCATCCGCATGCGTGCGGATATTTCCTCAACGCTGTTTCTGACCGATCCTGCCGATTACGATGGCGGCGAGCTTGTCATCGATGACACTTACGGCTCGCATTCGGTGAAGCTGCCGCCAGGCGACATGATCGTCTATCCGGCCACAAGTCTGCATAACGTGACCCCAATCACGCGCGGCAGCCGCTGGTCATCGTTCTTCTGGTCGCAATCGATGGTCCGGGACGATGGACAACGAACCATGCTCTACGACCTGGACATGGCCATAATGGAGGTGCGTCAAAAGCTGGGTGACGACGAACGAGCGTCAGTGGCATTGGTGAGCCATTATCATAACCTGCTGCGCCGCTGGGCGGAGCTATGACGCGTCGCCGGCCTGCCGGCGCGAATACGGAGCCGGTCTACTACACATCGCTTCTGAAACTGTCGCCAGACGATATCCGCGCCAGGCTCGCTGAAAGCCCTGAAGAGGCGGTGCGTGTTGCCTATGCCGCCGCGGTTGGCGGCAGCCATGCGGCGCAAGTGACATACGGGCAGATGCTGCTCGACGGGCGTGGCACGACACGCGACCTGCCAGGCGCCTTTCGCTGGTTCGGCATCGCCGCCAAGGCTGGCGATGTCGACGGAATGAAAATGCTCGGCCGCTGTCATGAACTTGGCTGGGGGACGCCGATTGATCGGGGTGAGGCGAGGGCGTGCTACCAGCGCGCCGCGGCCAAGGATCATGCGTGGGCCCAGTTCAATCTCGCTGTCATGCTGCTGGAGGACGAGGGCACGCCTGGTGCCGTGGCAACAGCGCTGACGCTGCTCGTGCGATCGGCGCGGCAAGGCAACGCAAAGGCGATGAACATGATCGGCCGCTACCGGGAGTTCGGTTGGGCGGGGCGAATCAACATTGCGTCGGCGATTCGCTGGTACGGTCGCGCGGCCAGAGGCGGCTGCTTTCGTGGAGCGGCGCATTCGGCGCGCTTTCTTCTGGAGCAGGGAAAAATCGATCAGGCCCTGACATGGTATCGCCGCTCGGCAGAAGCGGCGCCCGCAGACTTTTGCCGCGATCTCGCGACCCAACTCTTGAAGACACAGCACCTTGGACTTCACGAAGTCGGGCGGCTTGCACTGCGTCGTGCTGCGGAAGGCGACGAGGCCGAAGACCTGTTCGCCTATGGCCATGCGCTCGCATTCGGGCGAGGAGGGCCGGTCAATCTCAAAGAGGCAGCCATTTGGCTCGCGCGCGCAGAGGCCAAGGGCCTTCCCGGAGCACTGGCCGTGCTGGACGACGCGCGACGGCACCCGTCCGCTTCGTAACGGCGTTCGTCAGCTGTTAAACCTGAAAAGAAAAACGCGCCGGCAAGGCCGACGCGTCTTCCCTAACAGATGGACCGGTTGATTGCGCAGACGCGCAATCAGATCGCGTCCTTCAATTCCTTCGCCGGGCGGAAGGCCACCTTCTTCGAAGCTTTGATCTGGATCTCTTCGCCGGTCGCCGGGTTACGGCCGGTCCGGGCGGCACGCGAGCGCACCTGCAGGATACCGAGGCCGCCGATGCGAATCCGGTCGCCGTTCTTGAGGTGCTCGGTGATCTTGGTCACGAGGTCCCCGAGCATCGCTTCGCTCTGCTTCTTGGACAGCTGATGGTCCTCGGCCAGACCGGCCGCGAGATGCTTCAGGGTAATGGTCGGAGCTGTCGCCGGCTTTGCATCAGCCATATGGGGGGCCCTCCTTTTTATCAGGCGCCGTAAACAAAAAACCACGGATTGTGGCGTTTAGACGATTCGGCTCAGGCCGAAAACGCATTGAATATGAGGCTCAAGAGCATTTTTGTGGGGCTGACGCAACGGGAAAGGCGTGTTGTGCTTGACTTGCCGTCGGCTGAGATTTAAGTCCGCGTCACTCCCTGATTGGGGGCGTAGCTCAGTTGGTTAGAGCGCCGGCCTGTCACGCCGGAGGCCGCGGGTTCGAGTCCCGTCGCTCCCGCCAGATTGTTGAAATATTTCAACATCTTGGCATGTTTATCGGGTGTTCTTACACCCGCCGCAGGCTCCCCATAGTCAGACTTGTTTCGATCGCGGACCCCATTCTATGGGGCACCGGAATCGGTCGGTGATTCCGCCACGCGAGC
>JAEYVN010000062.1 GCA_023431725.1 Pseudomonadota bacterium | reverse complement strand
CTTCTAGAGACAAAAATGATCCAGCGGCTTGGGGCCGCTGGATCCTAGACAGAAATCAGAATTCGTCCCACTGATCGTGCGCAACGGCGGTGGCGAGCGCTGACTGCATCTGGCGGGCATTACCGCGGACGGCGGCCGCAGGACGCCGGACCGGCTGCGCAGCACGCTGCCTGACCGGAGCAACGACGGGCCGTTGCTCAATCTCCATGTCCTCGACGGTGTCGATGTAGCCTTCCTCACCGTCGCGCAGCCTGAAGGCGGCGACACGGCCGTCGAGCGCCTGAGACTGGTTCTCCAGCGTCTTGGCCGTCGCCGCATTTTCCTCGACCAGGGCCGAATTCTGCTGCGTGGCCTCGTCCATCTGGTTCAGCGCGCGATTGATCTGATCGATGCCGGACGCCTGTTCGGCCGAGGCATTGGCGATCTCGGCAACAATCGATGCGACCTGATTGAGCGACGACAGGATGTCCTTCAGCGATTCACCGGCACGGTTCACCAGTTGCACGCCCTCGCCGACCTGCGTGGACGAATTGACGATCAGATCCTTGATATCCTTCGCGGCCTGTGACGAGCGCTGCGCGAGATTGCGCACTTCCGACGCTACGACCGCAAAGCCGCGTCCGGCCTCGCCCGCGCGGGCGGCTTCGACCGCTGCGTTCAGGGCCAGCAGGTTGGTCTGCCGTGCGATCTCGTCAATGACCGAGATGATGTCGGAGATCTTGCGGGACGAGTCTTCGATCCGCGACATGGCCGCGACAGCCTGCGAGACCACCTCGCCGCCGCGATCGGCGACCTGACGCGTATTGCGCATCAGGCCGTCGGCATGTTGCGCGTTCTCGGCATTCTTGCGGACGGTCGCCGAAATCTCTTCCATCGACGCCGACGTTTCTTCCAGACTTGCCGCCTGCTCTTCCGTACGCTGCGACAGATCGGTCGTGCTGGTCGAAATCTCGGCCGAGGCATTCGACACTTCGCGGGTCGATTCGACGATCGCCGTCAGCGTGTCCTGCAACTGCCCGATCGCACCGTTGAAGTCGTTGCGGATCTTCTGGTACTCGGTCGCCCAGTTATCCTGGACGCGGTAGGTCAGGTCGCCCTGCGCCAGCCGCTCAAGACCGCGACCGAGGCCATCGACCACTTCCGCAACCTGACGAGCAGCTTCTGCCCGCGCCGCATCGTTCCGCACGCGCTCCTCTTCCGCGGCACGGCGCGACTCGGCAGCCTCTGCTTCAAGACGCTCCTTCTCGATCGCCGCATCACGGAACACGAGAACCGCGCGGGCCATTTCGCCGAGCTCGTCCTTGTCCTTCACCGCCGGCACGACAACATCGTTCTGACCATTGGCCAGGACCTGCATCGTGTTGCGCAGGCCGACGAGCCGCCGAACAAGATTGCGTTTAACATAGAAGTAGGCAATCGCCCCGGCAGTCAGAAGGCTGGCGACGGCAATGCCGATCAGCAGCCAGCGACTCATTTCAAGCTGATTGACAAGGCGAGTTATGCCGGCTGACATTCCGCCCTTGGTCTCGCCGACCAGCTTGGACACAGCCTGATCGAGTTGTCGCTGCACCTTGACGTTTTCATCGATCACGCGCGCGGCACCGGCGGTGACGTTCAGCTCCTGGGTGCGAAGCGTGAAGAGGCCATCGTTGCTGCGGCCGAATTCTAGCAGCGTGTCGATATCCTTCTGGATCTCCGCATTACGCGCGGTCTGCGCCGCCTGCATCAGCAGCAGGCTCGACATCGTGAACTGATCGACCAGCGGCTGCATGCCATTCAGTTCACGAACGGCGGCTCCGGCGCTGAGCAGGCTTGCGATCTGATGCGTCTGCGCCTTCAGTTCGAGCGCATTGCGCAAAGCATTCAGGTGAGAATTGCCGGAGCTATCCGCGCGATTGAGCGCGTCCAGATAAGCCTTGTCGGCAATCGGCGTAATAACATCGGTAAGCTTGGCGTGCAGCTTGTGCAGGGCCTCGACCTTGCGCTCGATCTGAGCCCGCAGATTCGATCGCGACACCATCACCGTGTCGAGTTCGGACAGATTGTTTTCGAGAAGGCGCGACGCCATGTCGACCGCGCTGAAGGCTTCCTTGCTGGTTCCCGCCCTCACCTTGTCGATCAGTGCACGCATCTGCATGCTGCGATCGTCGATCTGCGAGGCGATGATACGCTGGTCGCGGACGGAGGTGGCGCTGACGAAGCGCGCGGCAGCAGCCGAGATTTCACCCGACATGTTCGAAAGGCCTTGCGCCTCGGTCATCAGCGGCACTTCGCGCTGCGCGATCTGCTGCACGTCGCGTTCAGTAGTCCAGAACGAGAAAATGGCGACCGCGCAGGCGATCACCGTCATCAAGGCAGCAGCACCGAACGCCAGCTGCAGACGCGAGCCGATACCGGAATGAAACAACGAACGAAACAGGCTAACTGGATTGAGCCGGACGATAACCGACTTCAGTGCCCCGAATACTTTCATATCTCCCCCTCAGCCGCTCTCCGGCCGCCCCGATCAGTGACTGCGCGGTTGGTTGCCCGCACTTTTTCCATCCAAAACACAGACGAATCCTGTGCAACCAAGCGTTGTAGCGAGTGTGGATGTTTGTGGTAAATCGAGTCCTAACAACGATGCCATTCGGCTTCTGTTTTGCCGTTTGTAGCGTCTCAGGCAGCGGCCTCCGGCAGCGCCTCGCTCTCTTCGGCAGTGAGCAGATAGGCGATGTCGATCATCGCGATCATCCCGCCTTCGATGGTTAGGAGTCCGGAGAGAAACTCTGTCCGGGTATTCCGGCTGACCTGCGGCACCGGCTGCATTTGCGACCGTTCGAATGCAACGATATCGAGCACGCGGTCGGCAAGCAGACCAACCTGCAAGCCTTCGATCTGAACAATAATGACGACATGCAGCGGCGTTGCTTCGGTCAGACCGCCACCGAAGCGGCAACGCAGATCAATGATCGGCACCATGACGCCGCGCAGATTGAGCACACCGCGCACGAATTCAGGCTGCTTGGGCAAATGACTGATTTCCGACCAGCCCTTGATTTCACGCACCGCCATGATGTCGACGCCATACTGCTCGTCACCGATGGCGAAGCTGATCAATTCTTCCTGCACGGCACCATTGCGGGCGGCAGATTGCGAACCGGTCATTTGTCCAAAAGCCGGCTGTCCGGAAACGTCTAGCGCAAGCGTCATCGAAGGATCTCGTCGAATGCGATGTGAATTCGACGAAGACCCTGACAAACAAGTCTTAAGATCGGGCTAAGTAACCGGGTACGGCTGCAGCCAGGCTGCAGCCGCTATCGTTTTCAAGCCATTAAGGCATTCGAACCAATCAGAACTGCGTGCCCCGTCGTTTGGAACGCACCGGCAGTCGGCTGACCGTGTTGGGCACGGCTCGTAGAACAGGACGCTCCTGGACTGTCGCCGTTCCGAGAGCAAATGCGGCAATCCGCTCGTTCATGGCCGATGCCTGCTGTTCCAGGGCACGAGCTGTTGCAGCATTCTCGCCAACCATCGTCGAGTTCTTCTGCGTCGCCTCATCCATCTGGTTCAGCGCCTTGTTGACCTGCTCGACACCGATGGACTGCTCTGCACTGGCCGAAGCGATGTCGCTGATGATGTCGGCAACCTGGCGGATCGCGTCGAGGATCTCCTTCAGAGACGTGCCAGTCCGGTTGACGAGTTCGACGCCGTCCTTCACCTGGCTCGATGAATTCGAGATCAGGTCCTTGATGTCCTTGGCGGCCTGCGAAGAACGCTGCGCCAAGCTTCGCACTTCCGAAGCGACGACGGCAAAGCCGCGCCCGGCCTCACCCGCACGCGCCGCTTCAACCGCCGCATTCAGCGCCAGCAGATTGGTCTGACGGGCAATCTCGTCAATGACGGAAATGATATCGGAAATGCGGCCGGACGATTCCTCGATCCGGGCCATGGCGGAGACGGCACTGGCGACGACCTCGCCGCTGCGGTCGGCCACTTCGCGAGCATCCCGGCTAAGATCGTTGGCGCGGCGCGCATTGTCCGCGTTTGTCTTCACGGTTGCGGCGATTTCCTCCATCGATGCAGAGGTCTGTTCCAGTGTCGCTGCCTGCTCTTCCGTGCGCTCCGACAGGTCGAGGGTCGTCTGCGAGATTTCCCGCGACGCCTCCGTGACCTCACGCGCCCCAACCGCGATGGCGCCAACCGTACCAGCCAACTGCTCGAGCGCGTTGTTAAAATCGTCCTGCAGCTTCTGATAGGAAGGATCGAATTTTTCCGATAGCCGGTAGGTCAGATTGCCCTTGGCGAGATTATCGAGCGCAGCCGATAATGACTGCACGACCAGCGCCTGCTGCTCGGCTGCCAGCGCATTGGCTTCTTCAGCCGCACGACGCTTCTCTTCGGCAGCTTCGATATAGGTCGTGATCGAGAGATCCATATCGATGAAGATCGCCTTGACCAGCGCGCCGATCTTCGACGCCACTTCCTCGCCCTTCGAATCCTTGCCGCCAAACATGCCCTTAGGCCAGACCTCTCGCATGACGGCCTTGATCAGGCTGTCAGCGATCAAGGCGTAGCCGCCGACATACCAGCGCGGCTCGAGCCCGATCGTTGCATGCACCTGTCCGATCGCGCGGACGCTCTCGACATATTCACTGTCGAAAGCGCCTGCGCTGATCTTCGCCCAATGGCGCATTTGTGCGGATTTGGCGCGATCAGCCCGGCCAGGCGCGGCGAAATGGTGCTGAATCTCCGGGTAATTGCGCATATGCGCATAAAATCCATCCAGAGTTGCGGGAAGATTTTTATCAATCACCGACTTCAGGGATCGAATAGCCGCGACGCTGTTGTCATCAAGAGCTGCAAACTGCATGCGCCGAGTAAGCGCGGAATTGTCAGACATCGGATAGTCCTGTGAATGAACGTACGAAAAGATCGGCGTGCAGCGACGTTGCGCAACACATGGTGATCATCAACATCAAGGGGACACTGTCGGTGCTGATGCGCATCAAGGAATCACGAATTCATGCAGCATGCTGTTGCTCAATTTCGCCAGCCAAGCTTGATTTAGGGTTAACGAACATTGAAGCACGACATTACTTAGGGAGAACACTGCTGAACCGGATCACGCGCTCACGCTCAAATTGAAACGGCGGACCGTCATCGATCCGCCGCCGCCATTTACTGCGCGACCTTGAGTTGAGTCGGGATCAGAATTCTTCCCATCTGTCGTGTGCCACAGCGGTTGCAAGAGCGGTCCGCATCTGCCGTGCACCGCGAACCACCGGCCGCTTCGGAGCTGACGGCCGTGTCGTCGCCACATCCAGCTTCCCGGCATCATGTTTGCCGAGGCGGAAGCGGGCAATCATCTCGTCCATGTCCGCCGCCTGCTGCTGCAGCGTGCGGGCAGTCGCAGCATTTTCCTCGACCATTGCCGAATTGTGCTGCGTCACCTCATCCATCTGGACCAGCGCCCTGTTGACCTGCTCGACGCCGTCCGCCTGTTCACTGCTGGCCGACGCGATATCGGCGACAAAATCTGAAACCTGTTTGATCGATTGCAGGATCGCGTCAAGCGATTCGCCGGCGCGATTGACCAGTTCGACGCCTTCCTGAACCTGCCCCGATGAATTCATGATCAGGTCCTTGATGTCCTTGGCGGCCTGCGAAGAGCGTTGCGCAAGGCTGCGCACTTCGGAGGCGACGACGGCAAAGCCCCGGCCCGCTTCACCGGCGCGCGCCGCTTCAACCGCAGCATTCAGCGCCAGCAGATTGGTCTGACGCGCGATCTCGTCGATGACGGAAATGATCTCCGAAATCTTCCGCGATGACTCCTCGATGCGGGCCATTGCCGAAACCGCCTGACCGACCACCTCGCCGCTGCGATCGGCCAGCTGCCGCGCACCGCGCGTCAATTCATTGGCCTGCCCCGCATTCTCGGCATTCTTCTTCACGGTGGCGGCAATCACCTCCATCGACGATGACGTTTCCTCGAGGCTGGCGGCCTGCTCTTCCGTGCGTTGCGACAGATCGCTGGTTGCGGAGGAAATCTCGACGGCTGCATTTGCGACTTCGCGAGACGACGCCTTGATGTCGCCCATCACGGCGGCAATGCTGTCCAGCAAATCGTTGACGCCGCCGCAGAGCGTTTGCAGCTCACCGGTTTTTCCGGTCATCTCGATGCGCTTTGTGAGATCGTTGTTCTTGGCGGCCATGACCGTCTCGCCAATCTGCTCGACAGCCGTTCGCATGGCGGTGATGTCGGTCGCAAATTTCACGACCTTGAACGGGCGCCCGTTGGCATCCATGATCGGATTGTAGCTCGCCTGGATCCAGACTTCGCGGCCACCCTTTCCGATGCGCTTGTATTGCGCGGCATCGAATTCACCACGGCCAAGCTTGTCCCAGAACATCTTGTATTCTGGACTATCCCGATAAGCCGGCTCGACGAACATGCTGTGGTGCTGCCCGATGATCTCGTTCAGCGAATAGCCGAGCGTGCGCAGGAAGTTTTCATTGGCATGGGTGATGCGGCCGTCCATCGAGAACTCGATGATCGCCTGCGATTTGTTCAGGGCGGCAATCATGCCCTCGTTGACGCGGGCACTCGTGACATCCTTCCATTCCAGGACGTTGCCGGCATATCGACCTTTTTTGTCGACGGATGCGGAAACCAGCAGCGAGACCTTCAGGTTTCCGATTGTAATCTCGGTGCTGATCGGCAGTTTCGACGGATCGCCCAGCAGCTTGCGCTGATGTGCGGGATTCTTGTGGAAGCTGTCGATGCAGGTGCCGATGATGGTGTCGGGCGTGAAATTGGGCCAAAGCTTGCGGAATTCCTCGACATTGGCCGTCAGCAAGTCCTTGGTCGCCCGATTCACGTAAGTCACGATGAGATCGCTGTCCACCATCATGACGGCGGATGAGACATTGTCCGCAACGCGGGCCTGCAGATAATCGGAATGCCGACTACCACCTTCGGCAGCAGAATTCTTTGACCAAATCACCGTCTTCCCTCCCAGGAAATAAATAAAGCAGACGGGCAAAGCGACAGCGGGCGCTCCAGCAAACAGCTGCGCACAAAGATCGACTTTTTATTTTTTGCTGGTGCTGAAGAATGGATGAGCTTCCCTCAAGCTCATCGCATCAGAAATATTGATTCCCAAGTGCCGTTCCACCCGCATGGAACCTGCATCAGCAAGATTAATGCTTGATTAAATAAGAGCTGGAGGCTGCCAAACGCCGCCAGTTGGATCAGCCTTACTCGGCAGCAAGAATCAGATTTTTCACCAGCGGATAAATCTGGCTCTCCCATTTCTTGCCGCTGAATACGCCATAGTGTCCGACACCCGGCTGCATGTGGTGACGCTTGCGATAGGGGCGCAGGTTCGAGCACAGGTCGTGGGCCGCGAGCGTCTGTCCGACGGCGCAGATATCGTCGCGTTCGCCTTCGACCGTCAGCAGCATGGTCTTTTTGATGGCGGAGGGATCGACCCGGCGGCCCTCATATTCCAGTTCGCCGAGCGGCAGGCGATGCTGCTGGAAAACGATCTGCACGGTCTCCAGATAGAACTCGGCGGTAAGGTCCAGCACGGCGAAATATTCGTCGTAGAAATCCTTGGTGACCTGCGCCTTCTCGATCTCCCCGCGCGCCAGGTTTTCGTATAATTCGCGATGCGCCTTGGCGTGCCGTTCGAGATTCATGCTCATGAACGCGGTGAGCTGGACGAAGCCCGGATAGACACGCCGGAATGCGCCGTCATAGCGGAACGGCACGCGGGCGATCAGATTCTTTTCGAACCATGACATCGGCTTGCTCTTGGCAAGCGCGTTGACCTTGGTGGGATTGACGCGGGTATCGATCGGCCCCGCCATTAGCGTCATCGAGCGCGGCTGCGCCGGATGATCGTCCCTGGCCATCACCGCCGCCGCAACCAGAGCCGCGACACACGGCTGGCATACCGCAACGATATGCGCGCCCGGACCGATCGTTTCCAGAAACCCGATCAGATGCGTCACATAGTCGTCGAAACCGAACCGACCGGCGGACAGCGGCACATCACGCGCATTGTGCCAGTCGGTGATATAGACGTCATGCTCCGGCAGCATGGTCCGTACCGTGCCGCGCAGGAGCGTCGCGAAATGCCCCGACAGCGGCGCAACGATCAGGACCCGCGGCTGCTCGGTGTCGATATCCTTCCTGAACCGCAGCAAGGTGCCGAACGGCGTCACCTGCGCCGGCTCCTCGGTGACCTCGACCTCGCGGTTGCCGACCAGAACACTGCGGATGCCGTAATCCGGTCGGGTATGGGTCAGACGCGCGCGGGAAATCAGCTCATAGGCCGCCGTGAGATTGCGCAGGGCCGGATTGGAGAGACCGGGCAACGCATTGTGGGCGGTCAGCGCAAATCCTGCGAGCGCGCGAGCCGGAAGCGAAAAATCCGCGCTCGCCTGATAGGCTTGATAGAGCATTCCCGAGCAACCCCCGCCCCTGCTGCACTGCAAAAGCCTAGTGCATTTTCCTGCGGGCCGCGAGATAATTTCCGAGCCGGTGGATAGCGCGGGACGGGCAACGTCCGGCGTCTTTTAGGCTTTGGGGGAATTCCGGAATGGCGCAAGCCACATTATCCATCAGCAGCCGCAACTATGGCTCCTGGTCGTTACGCGGTTGGTTGCTGTGCAAGTTTGCCGGGATCGATTTCGAACCGGTCATGGTCGACAGCGATGATCCTTCGGTCCGCGCCGAGCTGTTGTTGCTGTCACCTTCGTTCCTCGTCCCATGCCTGACCCATGAAGGCGTGAGGGTCTGGGATACGCTCGCCATCGGCGGCTATCTCAACGAGCTCAATCCCGAGGCCGGCCTTTTGCCGCGCGAGCGGGTGGCGCGCGCGCATTGCCGCTCCGTCTCGGGTGAAATGCATTCCGGTTTCTCGAACCTGCGCTCGGCGCTGCCGATGAATCTCAAGGCCCATCATCCGGGCTTCAAGGTCTGGGCCGGTGCGCAGGCTGATATCGACCGCATCGTTGCGATCTGGACCGAATGCCTCGGCACCTATGGCGGGCCGTATCTGTTCGGAAAGGTCCCCAGCATGGCCGATGCGATGTATGCGCCGGTCTGCTCGCGCTTCACGACCTATGATGTGCCGCTCGATCCGGTTTGCGATGCCTATCGCAAGACCATCATGTCGATGCCGCTGATGCTCGAATGGATCGAGGCGGCGCAGGCGGAGCCGGACGAAGTCGAAGAGCTGGACGTGGAGTTCTAGTGCGTCATTCCGGATCACGCCATTGGCGCGTCCGGAATGTCAGATGCGTCTTAACGAGGCTAACGGCGATCAGCCGACATGCGTCAGCGGCTTGCCGTCGATTTCGACCGCGGGCGCATCGAGCAGCACGAATGCAATCACGCAAGGCTTGTCGCCGTTGTTGATCCAGTTGTGGATGGTGCCGCGCTGGACCATCACATCGCCGGCCTTGAGATGCACCACCTCGTCGTCGAGCGTCATGTCGATCTCGCCCGACATCACCACCGCGAAGTCGATCGAATCCGTCCGATGATTGCGCGGCATCACACCCGGCGCATACTCGATCACACGGAACACGGCCTTGTTCTTCATGGCTGTGCCGATGATCGCCTTGGCGCCGTCGCTGTCGTCGTTGTTGTTCACGGGCAGCGGCGTCGACCAGATGTTGAAGAACGTGCAGCCCTCACGCGGATTGACCGTGTCCTTCGAGAGTTCATCGATCAGGACGGTGGCTTTTCCATCGTTCTTGTGACCGGTGACGACGCGACGCACTTGCATTGACGATCCTTGAGACAGTTGACTTGACGAATGACACTGGCCGGCCGCGATTACTTCGCTTCCAGACCGATGCTGCGGATGATCTCGCCCCACCGCTTGGTTTCCGACTTCACATAATCGTCGGCATCCTTCGGGGTGCCGCCAATTTCGATGAACCCGATCTTCTCCAGCTGATCCTGCGTGTCCTTGTCCTTGAGGATCGCATTCACGTCGGCATTGATCTTGTTGATCACAGCGTCGGGGGTCTTGGCCGGCACGAAGAACACCACCCAGGTCATGTCGGCCTCATTGGCAAGGCCGAGTTCGCGCGCCGTCGGCACATTCGGCAGAGACTTCACGCGCTCGTTGCTGGTGACAGCGAGACCCTTCACCTGGCCGCCTTTGACATTTTCGACGCCAGCCGACATCGCGATGCTGGCCAGCGGAATGTGCCCGCCCGCGACCGCCTGTAGAGCCGGGCCCGCACCGGTGAACGGTGCATGCGGGATATCGACCTTGGCCTGCAGCTTGAAGATGCGCTCGGCGGAGAGATGCGGCGTCGTGCCGACGCCGGCCGTGCCATACGTCATCTTCTCGGTCTTGGCGGCCTCGATCACGTCTTTCAGGTTGTTGCCCTTGAGGTTCGGCGCGCCGATGATGAGGTTCGGCGTCGATGCCACGACCGCAACGGCCTTGAAATCGTCCGAGGCGTAGCCCGGGTTTTTGCTCAGCGTCTGGTTGACGGCGAAAGCCGACGTGGTGACGAGAACGGTGTAGCCATCCGGCTCAGCCTTGGCGACTGCTGCCGCGGCAATATTGCCGCCGGCACCACCGCGATTTTCCACAACGGCGCTTTGCTTCCAGCGCTCACTGAGCTTTTGCCCGATGATACGGGC
>JAEYVN010000051.1 GCA_023431725.1 Pseudomonadota bacterium | reverse complement strand
GGTCCGGAGATCGCGAGCGCTCAGAAATATTGCGCGCGGTTTTATGATGATACCCAAACCTGCGGGATTCCGTCGCTGCGAGCATGCGAGCAGACAGTTTCCGGCGTCGGTGGAGACTGCATCATCGACGACACCGGCGATGTCCAACCGCGTCCAGGCCCCGTCCAGCGCTGGCTGGAAGGACAATCCGACACGATGAAGCCGTCATCTCCCGATCTCGACGACGTACCGCCACCGCCGGGAAACTGAGCGCGCGGCCCTGCCGGATTAAAGCACCTTACCCGGATTGAGGATGCCATTCGGGTCGAGTGACGCTTTCAGCGTGCGCATCACTTCGATGGCGACCGGATCCTTCACATGCGGCAGGCGGTCGCGCTTGGCGATGCCGATGCCATGCTCGGCCGAGATCGAACCACCATGCTTGAGCACGATGCCGAAGACCGCATCCTGCACGATGTCTTCATGCGCCATGAAAGCGGCCTTGTCGGCACCTTCCGGCTGCGAGACGTTGTAGTGGATGTTGCCGTCACCGACATGACCGAAGGGAAACGGCCGTGCGCCTGGCACTGCCGCAACCACCGCGGCATTGGCCTCTTCGATGAAAGCCGGGATCGCTGCAACCGGCACCGAAACGTCGTGCTTGATCGATCCGCCGAGCTTCTTCTGTACCTCGCCGACTTCTTCGCGAATGCGCCAGAATGCCTTGCTCTGCTCCAGCGTCTCTGCAATGGCGCCATCCTCGACAAGACCGCGCTCAACCCCCGCCTCGAAGATTTCCTCGACGGTACTCCGCAAGCCGGTTTCCATCTGCGACGAGACTTCCATCAGCACATACCAGGGATGCGGCGCATCAAGCGGATCACGTGTGCCGGCGACATGCTGGAGCACACACTCCAGTCCGAACCGTTGCAGCAGTTCGAAACTGGTGATGTCGCCGCCTGCGCGCTCCTGCGCAATGCCAAGCAATTCGACCGCCGCCTGTGGCGATGGCACACCGAGATAGGCGACTTCCACCGCGCGCGGACGCGGCACAAGCCGCAGCACCGCCGCCGTGATGATGCCGAGTGTTCCTTCGGCTCCGATGAAGAGATTCTTCAGGTCGTAGCCGGTGTTGTCCTTCTTCAGCTTGTTGAGGTTGTTGAGGACCCGCCCGTCCGCCAGCACCACTTCAAGACCGAGCACATGCGAGCGCGCAATACCGTATGCGATGGCGGCTACACCACCAGCATTGGTTGAGAGATTGCCACCGATGGTGCAGGTCCCTTCCGACGGAAGCAGTTGCGGATAAAGCCGATCGGCTTCAGCCGCGGCTTCCCGCGTCCGCTGCAATGTAACGCCGGCCTCCACCGTGATGGTGTTCGAGACGGGATCAATCTCACGAATCTTCGTCATGCGATTGAGCGACAGAACGACTTCGCCGTGATGCGGGATCTGACCGCCAACCAGACCGGTATTGCCGCCCTGCGGCACGATCGCGGTCCGCGTTTCATTCGCGAGTTTCAGAATCGACGAAACCTGCTCGACCGTTTCCGGGCGCAGCACGAGTTGCGTGTTACCGACCCAGCGATCGCGCATTTCATGCAGATAGGCCGCCTGCAGATCGGGATCGGTCAGTGCAAATTTATCGCCCACGATCGCCTTGAAGCGTTCGATCAGATCTGCCGGCAGTGTCATGCTGGTATTGATCCTCTAGCCCCGGACGCCCGCGTCCGGCCCTGCAGCCTCACCGCCGCACACCCGCTTGTATATTGACGCGTTGTCACGGCGCGAACGGCCCCTCCGGCAACGAAAGCTCTAGTGAAGACGCAGCAATTCCAGGTAGGACGCCTGCGCCTGCTCAATCGCCTTCTGATCCTTGCCCGACATGACAACCGTGAGAATGAAATCATTCCCGTCCTTGTCGGTATCCGTGCCGAAGGCCACCAGTTCGACCGGCTGCTGCGGTCGGCTGGGATTTTCATAGCGGAACGGTTCGAATGCCGCCTTGCCGTTACCGCGTTCGACCGGAGGCAGTTTCGAAATCTTGGTGTCGGCGACCGACTGCCGCCAGCGCTCCTGGCTGACGCGAATGAAATCGGACAGCGGCTGGTTCTTATCCTTCGCCGAGATACGAATATAGATCACTGCGCGCGCGTCATGAAAATTCATGCCGCGCGGAACCAGCATCTGCACCCGGTTCTCTTCGCTGGCTGCCTTGTCCAGATCCCATGCTGCGGGCGGCGTCAGGACGAGCGAAAAGGACGGGCACAGTTTGTCGTTGCAAGCCAGCATGCTTTTTTGCACTTCGGCTGTGGCGGAGCCGGACGCAAGAATGGTGATCGCAAATGCGCTCACCACGCCAGCAAGACGTCCGACGGCCGATCGCATGGTAGTCACTTTGAATTCCCCGATAGAGGACGCGGCGCAGCTGCACGCCGCAAACGGTCGTTGATCGCTTCGCCCAACCCTTGTTCCGGCACCGGCATGACGGCGATGCTGCCAGCGCCTGAGGTATCGAGCGCACGCAGATGCGCGAAAAGATTGGCCGCGGCCTCAACAAGATCGCCACGGGTCGAAAGGTTCAGGACCATTCTTGCATCCGCCCCACTTGCGAGCGGCGGGCCAAAGGCAAGCAGAGCTTCGTCAGATGCTACGTCGTTTGCGCTGAGTCGCAATCTCGCTTGCGGCGCATAATGCGATGTCAACATGCCGGGAGCCAGCGGCGCCTCGCTGTCGTCCCCATCCTGATCATCGACCTCGAGTGGACGGCCCAACACCTCTTCAATGGCATCCCGCGGCACGCCGCCCGACCGGAGCAGGACCGGCCGATCGAGACAGGCGACGATCGTCGATTCGACGCCCACGCGTGTCGGCCCGTCATCGACAATCAGATCGATCCGGCCATCGAGGTCGCCCGCGACATGCGCCGCCGTGGTCGGGGAAACGTGGCCCGACCGGTTGGCGGAGGGCGCCACGACAGGCCTGCCGAAGGCACGCAGGATGCCGTTGGCCACCGGGTGGTCCGGCACCCGCAAGGCGATGGTGTCGAGACCGGACGTTGCAAGGTCCGACACCGGGCAATCCGGCTGCCGCTTCAGGACGAGGGTCAGCGGGCCGGGCCAGAAAGCCGCGGCGAGCCGCTCGGCATCACCGGTGAACACCGCAAGAGCCCGCGCCGCCTCAAGATCGGCCACATGGGCAATCAGCGGATTGAACGAGGGCCGGCCCTTGGCCGCGTAGAGGCGGGCCACGGCCTCGCCCTGCGTGGCGTCGGCGCCAAGCCCATAAACGGTCTCGGTCGGAAAGGCGACGAGGCCACCGCGCGCGAGGCTGTCGGCGGCCATTTGCTGCGCCTCCGGCCCGGCTTTCAGGTGCTTGGTGCTCATCACAATCGTCATGGGGCGCTTCATAGCCTCTTTTGCGCCCTGGCCAGTGGAAAATCGTCCCGTTGTTCGCTTGCGGCCGGAGAAACCCGCCGTTATAAGACCGGCCTTCACGTCGGAGTGTAGCGCAGCCTGGTAGCGCACCTCGTTCGGGACGAGGGGGTCGCAGGTTCGAATCCTGCCACTCCGACCATTCATTCGGCCTTTCCCGGAGGCCACCTGCCACCGCATCGAAATGAATGCCTCGGCCTTCCCGAAGGCTTTTGCCTTTCCGGATGGTTGGCGGCACGCCTCGGAATTTGCCGCACGTCCTCCTCGGGACAGCGCGGTTACGTAATCTCCAGCTCTGGATGGGACTTCTGTGACGCTATCGAACGACGAGGATCTGACCCGACTCAAGGAAATCGGTCGGATCGTTGCCAACACTCTCGAGGCAATGAGCCGCGCGCTCGAGCCGGGGATGACCACGTCCGAACTCGACCAGATCGGACGCAGCATCATGGAGGCGGCGGGCGCGCGTCCTGCGCCGGAACTGGCCTATTCCTTCCCGGGGGCGACCTGCATCAGTGTCAATGAGGAGATCGCCCACGGCATCCCGGGCGACCGCCGCATCGAGCCGGGCGATCTGGTCAATATCGACGTCTCCGCGGAGAAGGACGGATTCTTTGCGGATACGGGAGGCTCGTTTGCCGTTCCGCCTGTGAACCGCACGATAGAACGTCTCTGCAGGGATGGTCGGCGGGCCATGTGGACAGGCCTGCGGCAGGTTGGAGCCGGCAAGCCGATTGCCGGCATCGGCAAGGCCATTGGAACCTTCGCGCGGAAGAACGGCTACACGCTCGTCATGAACCTTGCGAGCCACGGTGACGGCCTGTCGCTGCATGAGGAGCCGACCGAGATCGCTACCTGGCCCGATGCCTCCGAGCGTCGCATCATGACCGAAGGCCTCGTCTTCACCGTCGAGCCGTTCCTGTCACTAGGCGCGGAGCTTGCCGAAGACGGTGATGATCCCTGGACGCTCTACAGCCATCCCTGTGCCCCGACCGTTCAATTCGAACACACCGTTGTCGCGACCCGAAACGGAGCATTGATCGTCACGATACCGGGATAACCCTTACAATGGCTCCGAGACGCAAAAAGCCGGCGCGGTGAACGCGCCGGCTTTGCTTTGGTCTTTATAGACCCGAACCTTACTTGACGGCGCCGATCGCCTTGGCCGCCGCCGTGACGCGATTGCGCTGCTCTTCGATCTCGGCCGCGAATTCGGCAGCCTTGCCCGGACGAACGACCTGACCGGTTGCCGTGAGTTTCGAGCCAATCGACTTATCAGCCGCGGCTTCGATAAAGTCCGCTGAGATGCGGTCACGCAGTTCAGGCGAAATCTTGCGCGGTCCAAACAGACCAACCAGACCATCCAGCGTCAGCGACGGATAACCGGCTTCGGCGGCGGTCGGGACATTTGGCAGCGCCGGCGCACGTTCCTTGTTCATCAGCGCGAGCACCTTCACCTTGCCGGCTTCGACCTGCGGCCGCATGATCGCATAAGCCGCGCCGTAGATCTGGATGCGGCCTTCAGCAAGGTCGTTCAGCGCCTGCACGCCGTCCTTGTACGGCACCTTGGTCACGTCGATGCCGGCGTCCTTCACGAAACCGGAAAAGACGAAGTCAACTGCGCCGGTGGTGCCGGCATAGTTGAGGCTGCCCGGCTTTTCCTTCGCCAGCTTCACGAAGTCCGCAAGCGTGTTGACGTTGAGCGATGCCGGAACGCCGATCGCGATCAGGGTGTTCGTTGCACGTGCGATCGGAACCAGGTCCGCCGGCTCATATGGCAGCTTGGCATGGATCAGCGGATGCGCCGTGAAGGTCGAGGTCGGCGCCATGAACAGGGTATGATCGTCAGCCGCCGTCACGAAGGCGTTGATGGCGACGATCGCATCACCACCCGGACGATTTTCGATGACGACCGGCTTGCCCCATTTCGCCGACAGCTTTTCGGCGATCAGGCGCGCGGTGATATCGACGCCGCTGCCGGCGCCGAGTGGCAGAATAAATGTTACCGGACGCTGCGGCCAGCTCTGTGCTTGCGCAGCAACAAACGAACAGGTCAGCAGACCAAGGGCCAATAGAAAACGGCGCATAAGGGTTTCCTCTCTCTTTAAGCCCTTCGCTATCGTCCCTCCAATGCGACTGTCAATGCGTTACGTTGACCGTCCGGAGGGCGAACATTATTCAGCTTTAATTCCCGTTACTGAGATCAGTCGCCCCTTATAAGCCAGGTCTTCGGCGATAAATTTGGCGAATTCTTCGGGCGTCGAGGCCACTGGCCCAAAGGCCAGGGCATGAACGCTCCGGTCGAGAAACGCCTTGTCGCTGAACACCGTAGCAACATCCTTCTGGATCTTGTCGATGATCGCCTTCGGCGTGTTTGCCGGCGCAAAGAGGCCAAACCACGATTGCGGATCGACGTCAGCGAAGCCGGCTTCCTTCAGGGTCGGGATATTGGGAAGTTCCTTCAGCCGCTCCTTGCGGCTGATAGCGATCGGCTTCAGCTTGCCGGCCTGAATGTGGCCTGCCGTGACGGACCAGCCACCCAAGGTCATCTGAACATCATTGGCGATGGCGGCGGTGATGGCGGGCGCAATGCCGCGATAGGGTATTTGCATGATGTCAGCACCGGCCTGCGCCCGGAGCATTTCAAACAGCAGATGCGGCTGGCTGCCATTGCCGTATGAACCGTAATTGAGCGCACCCTTCTTTTCCTTGGACAGCGCGACCAGTTCCGCCATCGAATTGGCGGGAACAGACGGATGCACGACGACGATCTGGTTAAGCTCGATCAATTGCGAGACCGGCGCGAGATCCTTCACCGGATCGAAGTTCGCCTTGGTGAACAAGATCGGATTGCTGGTGATGGAGGAATCGCTGGTGAGCAGCAGTGTGTAACCATCGGCGGGCGCACGCGCCACGGTCTCACCACCGATCATGGTGCTGGCGCCGGGCTTGTTCTCGATGATGACCGGCTGCTTCCAGATCTGCGACAAGCCTTCGCCAAGCGCACGCGCCAGACCATCGACACCTCCACCGGCCGGATACGGCACGACGATCCGCACCAGCCGGTCGGGGAACGTCTGTGCCGAGGCAGCAGCGGATAGAAGCGTCGCTGCGCCAAAAGCCAGCGCAGCAGCAAAGTGTTTCAAAGTCTTCATCACTTATTCCTCGAATAGAATGGCAACGCCGCTGGCCTGTTCGGCCGGAACGACGAGCCGCCCCTGCGCTTCGCTCCAGGCAAAGCCGTTTGCCGTCAACCGCCGCCGCTGTTCGGCGAGGCTGGGGCAGCGGAAAGCGACACCGGCGATTGCCGGCAATGGTGGAAACAACGTGCCCGGCAGATGGGCCGGCGCATGCGTCGCATCGACAATGGTCAGACGCGTGCCGAGAGCAAAACTGAAATGGCAGGCATGGTCCTGCCGGACTGCAGTCAGCCCGGTGTAGAGCGCATATTTCGTGGCGAAGTCATCAAGCGCGTCGGTCACGACGAACGTGTTGGACAATTGCGTGCATCCATTTGGATGAACGATGTAGCGCGGCTGGTAGATATATTGCGGTGTCAGATGACGCGCGGCCTGGATGTAACCTTCGGGCGAGTGCTCCGGCGCAAACTGCACACGCTCGAACTTTGCCGTTTGCATGCCATCCGGCGTGTCGATCTCGCGCTGAAGCGGAATCACGCCCGATGTCCCCATCCCGGCCGCGTTGAGCCGCCGATCGACAGCGTGCGGCTGCTCCGTGTTGAAGCAGATGATGTGCGCGCCCTGATGCCGCTTGAGAAAATTGGTGATGCGCGCGGCCGGCTGCGCAGGGTCTTCGCTTGCCAGGATTTCCAGATAATCGTTGGCGAACATGACACAGCGATTGCCGGAGTTCAGCGGCTTGACGGCTTCGCCCGGCTTCCACGCGGCGGAGTGTGGTGAATAAGGCGTGAGCTGGAAGCCCATCGCCTCGAAGCGGCGCGCGGTTTCGCTCAGATCGCGAACCGCCATACCTACATGGTTGATATTGTCGATGTCAGGTACGGCCATTGCTACCGGGGATGATCGAAAGCTTGAATGATCGCAGACCTTGCTGCTGCTAAAGTCGTATCCGCTCACCATATGAGAGAGCACTTGGACAGAACAAATTGTAAGTCGTTATCGATTAAGCCGATCAACTTATGAATGACCGCCCGTCGACGGCAGATGTCGTCACAAATGTCAGTGGACGACAGACGGCAAAGGCGTCAACCAAAGGGCAGCATCAATTCGACATTTTGCGGAGGCGCCTTATGCGGCGCCTGGATATCCGGACCGTCATTAGCCACACGATTGACCGACGGGGAGATCTCGAACGACTCCATTGCAGCAGCAGGGAACGGCGCCAGCAGTGCCGATGCCGCAGACGGATTCACATGCGCGCAATCGAGCCACATATCGTACTTCTCCGGCGGCAGAATCGCCGGCATCCGATGATGGATTGGCGCGAGAACGGAATTGGCCTCCGTCGTGACGATGGCAGCGGTATCGAGCTCTTCACCGTTCGGGCCGATCCAGGTCTCCCAAAGTCCTGCGAAAGCGAATGGCGTCCCGCCTTTCATGCGGATCAGGTAGGGACGCTTCACAGCTCCTTCGCGCTTCCATTCATAAAAGCCATCCACCGGTATCAGGCAGCGACGGCGCTTCATGGCGTTGCGGAAGGCCGGCTTCTCGTTGACCGTATCCGCACGCGCGTTGATCAGCAGCGCGAACGTCTTTGGATCCTTGACCCAGGTCGGCAGCAACCCCCAGCGCATCAACGTGAATTGCTTCTGACCTTCCCATATCCGGACCAGCGGAATGGGCTGCGTCGGAGCGACGTTGTAGCGCGGCGGGAAATTCGGCACCTCCGGGTAGCCAAACCGATTCCGCATGTCCGCCGGCGTCATGACAATGAAGTAGCGTCCGCACATTTCAGGAAAATTCCGGTCACTCTCACAAAAATGTCAACGAGCAAGGGCCGACGACTTATGCCCGATTCTGCTGCACGTATGCGTTTTTAACAGCCTGCCCGCACAGAATGAGTGCGGCATGGCATTTACTGGTGGTCTGCCATGCATTAACGCGGCGTCGGATTTAAATGGAGCCGACAAGATGCGTGCTTTCGCTGCCAAGCCCCTCTTCCTCGCCTGCGTGATCACGATCAGCCTGTCCTATTTTGCGAACCCCGCCGTTGCGCTGACCGCACGCGAGGCCGAGGCCGTAGTCAGCATTCTTGAAAAGCTGAAAGCAGACAATGTCGAGATCGCCTATGACGGAGAGGCTGCCGATCAATGGTTCGAAGACGACGGAGATAATCAGAAGCTCATCGCCAAAGCCGGTTTTAACCAGAAGACATGGAAGGTCGCGGTAGACGAAACGATGACCGGGTTTTTCGCGTCCATTCCGGAAGCAGAGTTCAAGACGATCTTCGATAGCCTGCGCAAGCGCCTCGAAAACGCCTCCGGCATGACCGCGGAACAGAAGTCCGCGGTGCGCACGATGCTTGACGAGCAATACAAGACGATCAATGACTTGCGCGCGCAGGGCCAGCCATTCGTTGCAATAGTGGCGCCGCTCTCCGCGCGCCTGCGAAAACTGGCGTTCGAATAACCGCAAGATCTCGCCGTGAACGAAACTCGCATTTACCCGACGCGACCGTTTCTCGCCGTCAGCGCCGCCATCATCCGCGACGGAAAGGTCGTGATTGTGCGGCGTGGTGCGGGGGTCGCCACCGGCGTCTACACGTTGCCGGGCGGCGTGGTCGAAGCAGGCGAAACCGTCCGCGAGGCGGTCGCGCGTGAGGTCCGCGAGGAGGTCGGCATGACGATCGAGCCGCTCGAACCCGCCGGCTACCGGGAGATGATCGCAAACGACGCCGATGGCCGGGTGAAGCGGCATTTTGTGATCATGTGCTTTGCCGCGCGCTGGATTGCCGGTGAACCAACTCCGGATCTGACCGAAATTGCCGAAGCCCAGTGGCGCTATCCGGACGAGGTGGACGGGCTGAAAACCACGGATGGCCTGCGGGAGATCATCGACAGCGCCATGCAGCAATTCGCGCCGGCGCCTGTGCTTGGCGGCCGATAAGGCCTCGGCGGCCGACGAGATCTTGACAGTCGATAAAATGACATCCGCCTTGCGGACGCCCAAAGGCCAGCGCATACCTTCATCCGCATGATACGCCGGTTCATCCTCGTCCTCCTGATGGCGACCAGCCTCGCCGCGCCCGCCCGTGCGATCGATACCGGGGCGGCATTCGAGGCTGAATTGCAGCGTTTGTCCGAGATTCTCGGCGCTCTCCACTATCTGCGAGCCCTGTGCGGCGCCAAGGACGGCCAGAAGTGGCGCAACGAGATGCGCGCCCTCATCGACGCGGAGGCTCCTGCGCACGAGCGCAAGACCAAGCTCCTGGTCGCCTTCAACCGCGGCTATAGCGGTTTTCAACAGTCCTACCGGACCTGCACGGAAGCCGCCGATCTCGCAATCCGCCGCTATCTGGACGAAGGCACCCGAATTTCCCGCGAAATCACCGCCCGTTACACCAATTAGTAGGATGGTAATGGCGTCTATCCACCGCCGTTAACCTTTCCTAAAGACCGGGGGTTTGCGTCGCCGTCCCGCATGGTAACGTCTCGATCACTTCTCGGTTGGGGCGCGGCAACGCGCGGGAATGCTTTCATGAACAGTTTGTCGCGCATAAACTCGGCTCGTGAGCCGATTACGGATCACGAGCAGAAGAGAGCTGCGCTGGGTTATGTACACGAAGCCTGGGCGGAAGCGCGCCTCGACGGCATCGATGGCGACTGCATGGCGCAGGCGTGCCTGTTCGCGGCGCTGATCGAGTT
>JAEYVN010000576.1 GCA_023431725.1 Pseudomonadota bacterium | reverse complement strand
GAGCTAACGCGCTCGACGCGAAACCGGTGCCATAACGAAGTGCTGAAAGAATTGTGAGAGGGAAAGCGGGAACCCGCTTCGCCACCGGCATGAACGGCAAGACCACCACCTTCGCCGGCAAGGGCGGCATGCGCGTGGTGTGGCGACGATGACGCGACCGTGGATATGCGCCGCCGAAACCATTTTCAAACTTCCCGCGCACTCAGGGCATTGCTAGCCTCAGGTACATGAGTGTTTTTCATTTTTTTCCATCGTGAAAACACCGCGTTCAAAGTTTGCTTATTTGCCCGTCGCAACCGGCTGCGTGTGGTGGGCCATTGATTACTGGGAATTGGAATGACCTCTGGGAATGCGCCTGTTGCGCGACGGTCTGCCGCGCTGCGGCTTACACTTTCGGTATCCACCGCCATCGCGGCCGTGTTGATGGCGGGTCAGGCGGCCCGCGCAGCCTGCGATCCAGTCGCGGCAGACAATGTCACCGCCACCTGCACCGGCACCACCAACAATCAGGGGCCGGGCGCAAATGCCGGCTACGGTGCCAACGGGCTTACCGATCTGACCGTCAATGTGCTGCCGGGGGCCACCGTGACGGGCCCGACTGCCGGCATCCTGTTCGGTGACGGAACGGTGACCAATGCAGGCAGCATCAGCGGCGCGAGCGGCATCTATGGAAACGCATTCGCCACTGTGACCAATTCCGGCACCATCAACGGAAACAATTATGGCGTCACTGCGGGCATTTCCGCCACCGTGACCAATTCGGGGACCATCAGCGGGGGCACTCGCGGCATCGAAGCCTCCACTGTCAATGTGACCAATTCCGGCACCATCCGCGGAGGCATCGCCGGAAACCAGACCGCCAATCTGATCAATTCCGGGACCATCACCGGCTTTTTCGGCATCTTTACAGGCGCGGCCGGCAACGTGACCAATTCCGGCACCATCATTGGCGAGGGCGGCACGGCGATCTGGTTCAATCGCAGCGGCACGCCAGCCTCCGACAGCCTCACGATTTTGCCGGGCGCGCGTTTCGGGGGCCTCGTCAATTTCGGCGGCGGCGCCGATCGCGTGACCTTCGGTCCGGGAAGCTGGATCCTCAACACCGCGAACTTCAACGCCGCGCTCTCCACCGTTACCACCAGCGGCAATCCCTATGTCGTGACGCCGAACCAGATCATTGTCGCGGACATGTCCGGCTTCGGCGCAATGAACCGCGCCATCATGGACATCACCGGATGGATCGGATCGGTTCTGCCGGACACGCCGGTGTTCGAGACTGCACAGGTCAATGGCGCGGCAAGTGCGTTCGCTGCGATCGAAGCTGCCGCGCGCGTCGACGACGCCTTCTCGAACTTCCCCTCGGCCCTGCCTTACGCGCCGCCCCCCGTGTTCAAGGGCGGCACGGTGCGCGACGCTTATGGCAATGCGTTCTGGGCCAAGGGCTTCGGCGGCCATCGCGAACAAGGCACCGACAACAATTTCATCGGCAACGTCACCACCGGCTGGGGCGGCGCCATCGGTCTTGATGGACAGGTCACGGTGAACACGCGGCTCGGCGCCTTCGTCGGCGGTAGCGCCAACAAGACCAAACTCGATTTCAATGCCGGTCAGGTCGATACCGACACCGTGTTCGGCGGCGTCTATGCGCGCACGTTCCTCGGCACGAGCTTTCTCGATCTGGCGCTGATCGGCGGCACGCTCGACAATGACTCAAAGCGCAATATCGGCGGCGGCCTCGCCTTCGAGACCGCAAGCGCATCCTACAATGGCTGGTTTATCAATCCGGCGCTGACACTCGGCCACAGCTTCGTGTTCGATCGCGGCTTCAGCATCACGCCGGCCCTGAAGGCCCGTTACGTCGCCGCGCATTTCGACGGCTATACCGAGACCGGCTCCACCACCAATCTGGCGGTCGCCGGCCGCGACGTGCAGGCCTTCGAGGAGCGCGCCGAAGTCACGTTCGCCAGCGTCCAGCATTGGGATGCCAGCCGTCTGATCTTTCGCGCCACCGGCGGCGTCGTGGCGCAGCAGCGCACCGGCGATTCCGCCGTCAACGTCATCCTGGTCGGACAGAACTTCATCGCCGCGACCCCGGACGCCAGCAGCGTGTTCGGCGCCTATGGCATCGCCGGCTTCGACTGGCAGGTCGGCCGTGTCGCGCTGTTCGCCTCCGGCGAAGTCACCGGCATGAACGACAAGACCACGACCTTCGCCGGCAAGGGCGGCATGCGTGTGGTGTGGTAGCGCCTGTGGCGCGATCTGCAATCGGGCCTGCGCCAGGGAAGGACTCAAGGAAAGATTTCTGCTCCTCGCGTGAAATGACTGCAAAGGACAGAGTCAACGGCGACGCGAGACGGATCATGCGGTCCGGAAGCGCGTCGCCGTATATTGCGACAAACCTCGCCAGTTCATCCGTGGCCGAGGAATGTCCGCTGTTCGTGCGCGCGGATTAGGCGGCGCGAAGGTTGTCGGCCGAAGACTTGCCAGTCTTGCGGTCCGCACGGACTTCGAACGAGATCTTCTGACCTTCGTTCAGTCCGGACATGCCGGCACGTTCCACGGCACTGATGTGCACGAAAACGTCCTGTCCGCCGTCATCCGGCTGAATAAATCCGAAGCCCTTAGTGGCGTTGAACCACTTCACGGTTCCCGTCTGCATGGGAGCCAATCCTTTAGATAAGCGTGTATAGAGCCGCGTATGTACGCGGCCGGTTAAGTCGAGTTTTGAGTGAATGTCGTTGTCAGGCGCGCTTTGCGCAACAGGCCAAGTCGTTCGGCCCGAAAGCTCGAAGCCACATATATATCGCATTCCATCGGAATTACAACCCGATAGCAGCGGTTCTTTTCGAGCCACAATTTATGATCGTCGCTAGGGCTCGTTCGCGAAGCGCAGCCGCCCGGCTGGTTGCAGCGTGCGCGCATCGAAGGTGCGGATTTCAACGGTGCCGCCGACATCGAGCGTCACGATCACGCGGTCGCCGGCAACCTGAGTCGTCGTCACCTTGGCGCCCTTGGGCAGCATGGTCACCACATCGATATTGACCGGCCCGCCGGCATCGGTGCGGAACAGGCGATAGCCGATGACGCCGATGATGACGGCAATGCCGATCATCATTGCCGAGCCCGAGATCATGGACATGCGGCGGACACGGTTGACCACGGCCTGCGCTTCAGGGTCGAGGGGTTTCCCGTCCGGGTCTTTGAGATTTTCGTTGGCGGCCATGATGTAAAACTGCGGGCTGTAGGAGGCCCGGGCGTATCGCACCACTCCCGCAAGCACAAGGCCGCGGGCAGGATGCCGCGCGAGCCTTTCGCCGAACGCGAAAGCACGATAGCTGATCACCCCATCATGATGGCGATGCCCATAGTCCTCGGGATCGACCGCATGACTTTGACGCCAGGCAGGTTTTCCGGTTCACAATCCGACATGACGAACGAAGACGGACACAGCGAGACGGTGACGGTCGGCACCGAGCAAACCGGCAACCGCATCGACCGCGTGCTGGCAGCCGAACTCCCGGACTTGTCGCGGACGCGGCTGAAGGCGCTGATCCTCGATGGCGCGGTCACGGCAAGCGGAAAGCCGATTCTCGATCCCGGCTATCGTGTCAAATCCGGCCAGACGTTGCAGGTGGATGTGCCGCCGCCTGAGCCGGCCGAGCCGGAAGGCGAGGATATCCCGCTCTCGATTCTCTATGAGGATGACTCGCTGATCGTGATCGACAAGCCGGACGGCCTGGTCGTTCACCCGGCCGCCGGCCATCAGACCGGCACGCTGGTCAATGCGCTGATCGCCCATTGCGGCGCCTCGCTGTCGGGGATCGGCGGGGTGATGCGGCCGGGCATCGTGCACCGGCTGGACAAGGACACCTCGGGCGTGATGGTGGTGGCCAAGACCGACCGCGCCCACAAGGCGCTCTCGGAGCAATTCGCCGATCACGGCCGCACCGGGCCGCTGGAACGGGCCTATCTCGCTTTCGTCTGGGGCGCCCCGGACCGGCCGCGCGGGACGATCGAGGCGCCGATCGACCGGCATCCGCATAACCGTGAGAAGATGACCGTTCGCGGCTCAGGCCGCGAGGCCATCACCCACTGGGAATTGCGCGAGAAATATATCGGCACCGACGGCAAGGTGGTTGCCAGCCTGATCGAATGCCAGCTGGAAACCGGCCGGACCCATCAGATCCGGGTCCACATGGCCCATATCGGCCATCCGATTCTCGGCGATGAGACATACGCCACCGGATTTCGGACCAAGGCCAAGCTATTGCCGCCCGCGGCGCGCGAGGCATTGGAGGGTCTTGGAAGACAGGCCCTGCATGCTTATTTTCTTGCTTTCGAGCATCCGGAATCAGGCAAGATCGAGCAATTCCAGTCGGAACTGCCGATCCCTCTCGCTCGTTTGCGTAGTAGCTTATCCGGCACTTAAGCAAGACCAGTTTCGGTTGAGCTTTCTAAAAAATCGATGCAAATCAAGGACATGGGCTGCGGCTTCCGGTCACGACGAGGTGACAGGATTGTAACTTTCTTTCGCTAGCCCTGTCCCCTATTGTGCAATCGCGGTTTCGCACCGCAACATGCTTCGTCGGGCCGATGAGGCCGGCGGAGCATATGTCCGCCGATCCCCGGGGGCATGAACTTTAGGAGGGCGCGAGAATGGCCCGTTCAACGGCAATGCCGATGATTACCGCCGAAGGCGGTTTGTCGAAGTACCTGGAAGAGATTCGCCGGTTCCCAATGCTGGAGCCGCAGGAAGAATATATGTTGGCCAAGAGCTGGCGCGAGCACGGCGATCGCGATGCCGCGCACAAGCTCGTGACCAGCCATTTGCGGCTCGTGGCCAAGATCGCGATGGGCTACCGCGGCTACGGCTTGCCGATCTCCGAGATCGTCTCGGAAGGCAATGTCGGCCTCATGCAGGCGGTGAAGCGGTTCGAGCCTGAAAAAGGCTTCCGCCTTGCGACCTATGCCATGTGGTGGATCAAGGCCGCCATTCAGGAATACATCCTGCGTTCGTGGTCGCTCGTGAAGATGGGCACGACCGCCAACCAGAAGAAGCTGTTCTTCAACCTGCGCAAGGCCAAGAGCAAGATCTCCGCGCTGAATGACGGCGACCTCAAGCCGGATCAGGTGGCGATGATCGCCAAGCGCCTGGGCGTGACGGAGAAGGACGTTGTCGACATGAACCGCCGCCTCGGCGGTGATACGTCGCTCAACGCGCCGATCCGCGACGATGGCGATTCCGGCGAGTGGCAGGACTGGCTTGCGGATGACTCCGCCGGTCAGGAGGAGATTCTCGCCGACACCGAGGAGATGGACAATCGCCGGTCAGCACTCGATCACGCGCTGACGGTGTTGAACGACCGCGAGCGTCGCATCTTCGAAGCGCGCCGTCTTGCCGATGATCCGGTGACGCTGGAAGAACTGGCGGAAGAGTTCGGCGTCTCGCGCGAGCGCGTGCGTCAGATCGAAGTGCGTGCCTTCGAGAAGGTGCAGAAGGCGGTGAAGAACCGTGTTGCTGCGCTGGAAACACCGAAGGTGCAGGAAGCACTCCCTGCGCATTAAGCGATGCGAATGCAATACTGATGCGATTACGCAAAAGCCGGGCCTCTCGCCCGGCTTTTTTGTTTGTGCCGCCACGGCAACATCCTGCCCATAATATCCGCACGCGCCGAAGTATGGTGGCACACACGCATGTCGCCGGCAGGTCTCGGCATTATTCGAAAGCCGTCTCGCATTAGAGCAACTTCGGCATAAAGACCGCAAAACCGCGCGCGTAACACCACGTTTTTTATTTCATTTTTCGACACGCGTTCTTGATTTCGGCTGCCGGAAAACAGTCCGGAAGCTGGTCTAGATCGCCGGGGCTAACGTGCCTGGATTCTTCCGACATTCATTCCCTGCAACAACCAGAAGGGCGTCACACCATGTCGACATTGACCACCAAGGACGGCACGCAGATTTATTACAAGGACTGGGGCAAGGGACAGCCGATCGTGTTCAGTCACGGCTGGCCGCTCTGTGCCGATGCTTTTGAAGATCAGATGTTTTTCCTCGCCTCGCGCGGCTATCGCTGCATTGCGCATGACCGTCGCGGCAATGGCCGCTCGAGCCAGCCATGGCATGGCAACGATCTCGATACCTATGCCGACGATCTCGCCGAACTCGTCAAGCATCTCGACCTGAAGGATGCGATCCATGTCGGTCACTCCACAGGCGGCGGCGAAGTTGCGCGCTATATCGGCCGTCACGGCACGTCGCGCGTGGCCAAGGCCGTGTTGATCAGCGCGATCTCGCCGCTGATGCTGAAGACTCCAAACAATCCGAACGGCACGCCGATCGAGGTCTTCGACCAGATCCGCGCCAGCGTACAGGCCGACCGCTCGCAGTTCTGGAAGGATCTGAGCATGGCGTTCTACGGCTACAACCGGCCGGGCGCGAAAGTGTCGGAAGGCGTGCGCAACTCGTTCTGGCTGCAAGGCATGATGGCCGGCTTCCCCGCAGTATATTTCTGCGTCAAGGCGTTCTCGGAAACCGACACCACCGAAGACCTGAAGAAGTTCGACGTGCCGACACTCGTTCTGCACGGCGACGACGATCAGATCGTACCGATCGCGGCATCCGCCATGTTGTCGTCCAAGCTGATCAAGAACGCAGAACTGAAGATCATCAAGGGCGCGTCGCATGGCATGTGCACGACGCACAAGGATGAGATCAACGCGCTGCTGCTGTCCTTCATCGAAGCGAAGGCCGGAAAAGCTGCAGCCTGATCGTAGGATCCGCTGCATGGCAAAAAAGGAAAAGCCGGACACACAGTCCGGCTTTTTTGTGCATGGCGCACAGTGGTCGTTAGCTCCGTGTCAAGGTCTCCGATCGACGCGTCACCCGATCATGCATCGTCGACAGTTCCGGTGTTGCGCGTTGCTCCGGGTTGACGCCGCTGATATCCGGCGCGATGCAGCACCTCGTCGGGAACGGCCTGGAGAAGCTCGCTGATCGCGCTTTTCGCTCTTTGCGTGCGAGACCGGATGCACATGTCCAGCCATCGACCAAACAGCTTTTGTGCCATGGCCTTGGCCCCTCCTCCGACTTCAACATCGGCACGAATGGTCTCGGTGAAGGACATGGCTTGCGCCGCGGGACTCTTGCGATCGATGTCCGTCACGCACCATCTCCGCCGCTATTAGTCGTTCCGCCGGAAGTGAGTTTGGAAACCCCGCCACCGGCGCGGGCGATGAGGGCCATGATCTTTCATCGCGCTGACCGCCATCACCGCCGCGCACTGCGCGGACAGGAGAGCAAAACAGGCAAACCTCGGAATGATTTCTTCCATGAATCAATCTCGATCGAGCGACCATCGAGCGCTGCAGCCACGCAGCTGGCACGGTTCGCAACGACGCTAGGCACGCCGGCCGTTGCCCGCAGTTCCCATTTGAGGACTGCGGCATCGCGACACATGCAAGGGCCGCCTCCGGGGTAAGCCCTTCGTTGTCCAGGAGGAAAACCGGGCCATAATGGTCAAATTTCAAGCGCTGAAATTTTGATGGGGGGAGGTGAATTGGACGAGTCTCGAAAATTGCTCGCCGTCATCGATCGTCTGTATGACGCTGTCACCGACCTCGATAAATGGGCATTCTTTCTGGAGAGCGCGGCAGCCATGTTTGGCGCCCGCGGCGCACAGGTTGGACATACCGATCTGGTCAACAGCCGGCTCTCCTTCAGCATGGTGCATGGCTATGACTGGGGTCCCGCCTATATGCAGAACTACGAAAGGCTGATGGCCGAAGATCCGCGCCTCCCCCACTTCAGCGCCAATCCTTTCAAGCCCATTCACTGCCGCATGTCGCTCTCGGACGAGCAGTTGCATGCATCGCGCGTTTATCAGGAGGTTCTCTCGGTCGGCAATGTCGAGTACTCGCTGGGCGTCAATCTGGTCGAAGACAATCGGACGCTTACGTATTTTCTGGTCTTGCGTGATCGCACGCAGCCCGCATTCTCCGAACGGGATTGCGATCTGATGGCGCTGCTGATCCCGCATCTCAACCGCGCGCTCAAGCTGCAGCGTGACCTCGGACTGCTTGAATTCGGCAGGAATGTTGCGTGTGATACGCTCGACAGCATGGCACTCGGCCTCATCGTCATCGACGCCGATGCGCGCATGTCATTCTTCAACCAGGCGGCTCGCGAAATTGCCGACGCTGAAGACGGCATACGTTTCGTTGGACAACGGCTGCTCATGGACGGCGACGGCGACGGCAACGGTATTCGCACCAGAGCGCAGCGACTGATCCGGTCTGCGCTGTCCGGTTGCCCGCTTCCCAGTGAGGCCTTCGAGATTGCGCGGCCGTCGGGCCGAGAGGCTTACACGGCGCTGGTGTCCACGCTTCACGGGAGTCAGCTTCGTCCCGGATCAAGCATGCTCAACGACGCGCATGCCGTCGTCTATGTTCGCGATCCGGACAGGCCGGAGGAATCACGGGCGGAAATCCTCCAGCGCCTTTACGGGCTCTCGCCAAGTCAGGCGCGCCTTGCAGAGCTGCTTGCGAACGGTCACTCATTGACGTCAGCTGCGGCGCTGCTCGACATCACGACGTACAGCGCCCGCCAATATCTCAAACTCATTCTGCATAAGACGGGAACGCACCGGCAAGCCGAGCTTGTTCGCAAGGTTCTTCTCCTGCCGCCCGCGCCGAAGTGGCGGGACATGGCCGCGGCCTCCAGCGAACCATCGCCGCAGCACAGCCGCGTCGTTCCTTCAATTCGTGCCTGAAGCCGCGCGTTCCGCCGGAACGCCGCCCCTGTCGCATTGCAGCACGCCATGGAACCGCCACTGTTTTCGGTGAGACGCAAGGCGTGGGGAAGACCATATGCAAAATTTGTTTCCAGAGGGCTCGGCAACGCCCCTGACGATCAGCATATTCGTAACCATCACGAGCCTATCGTATCGCCATCCATCGATGACGTTTCGACAACAACGCCATCCGGTTCGGGCATCACGATGCCGGAGCAATCCATCGAAGACTCTCACATTGCCGCAACACCGTGGCGGTGAGCGGAGGCTGGGATGACCAACAACGAAAGCATGAGCTCATGGCACCCGATGGATACGGTGCCTTCCGACGGCCGCCTGATCTGGATCAGCGACGGCAAAAGCGTCTGGCTCGGCGCCGCGCAAGCTGACGAGTCTCTGAAGTCGGCGAAAAGCACGCGGCCCAGATACTGGATGACTGTAGATGTTCCGGCGGTACCGACCTTCACGCGCGGCGACGACAGCAATCACGCCTTAACGGGATTGTCCGAGGAATCCGTCAACAACGTCGTCATCCTGCGCCAGATCAAACGGTAAGAAAAAAGGCGATCGACCCTCCGCGTTGGCGCATCCTGTGCGCACGAAAGCCGCAACTGCCCCCGAGCATGCCGTGAAGGAACCGGTTTCTACGGACCGGCGTTATCGTCACGAAAAAAATAATGCGGAGAAACGCCATGTCTTTTGACCCGTACCGGGACACGACAAAGCCGCCGCGCGAACCGTATCAGGATTTTCATCGCGATCCTGACGGCGGCACGGGCACGAGCTTCCTGTTGGGCGCGCTGGTCCTGTTGGCGCTGGGCGGTTTCATTTATTATTACGCCGGCATAGCCGACCGATCGGATGTCGCGACCAATATGCGCGCCCCGATCACGCAGCCCAGCACGACAGGTTCGGCAACACCGCCCGAGACGACGGGCGACACGACCAGGCGTGAGCCGGCGCCTCCTGTCCGCTGATACCAACCGACGCATTCGCTTTGAAGGCCGGGCCCGCGCCCGGCCTTTCTTCGCTTGGCGGCGGAAACTTCAGTTTACCCCAGCCGTTGGTCCTTCGATTGACAGGAGGATGGACATGCCGACACCCGAGGAGCTCGAAGCGAAATTCTGGAAGGCTCTTAAATCGGATATGACAGTGATGCTGGGACTGGACGGTGTCGATGACGGACACACACGGCCGATGACGGCGCTGTTCGAGAACAACAAAAGCCCGCTGTGGTTCTTCACCGCCATCGATCAGCATATGGTCAAAAAAATGCGCGATGGCAGCCGGGCCATTGCAACCTTCGCGTCGAAGGGCCACGACCTCTTCGCCACCATCCATGGCGGGTTGCGGATCGACAACGATCGGGCCGTGATCGATCGCTTGTGGAATCCGTATGTCGCGGCCTGGTACGAGGGTGGCAAGACGGATCCAAAACTGGTTCTTCTTCGCTTCGATGTCGAGCAGGCTGAAATCTGGCTGGACGAGCACAGCCTCGTGGCCGGCGTGAAGATGCTGCTGGGAGTCGACCCCAAGAAAGACTACAAGGACAAGGTCGCTCAGGTCAGCCTGCGCTGACACCGGCCATCGGCGAACGCCAATCGACAAGGTTGAGGCCGGCTGAATTCCTGCGATTCGCCCGGCCTTCGCCGCGATCCTGTCACAGCTTCCTGCCAGACTGTTTGCATGCCACGCTATTATTTCAACACGCGTATCGATGGTGAACTGATCCGCGATCCGGATGGGGCGGATTTGCGTGATCCCGATCAGGCCTGGACCATGGCCCGCGCCATGATCCGCGACATCCTGCACGACGAAGAGACCGAGCCGCGCCTGCTGCGCGCTGCGATCGAAGTCACGGACGAGGATGGGGAGATCGTACTCGAGTTCCCGTTCACCGAAGCCTTGATCGAGCCCGGCCAAGGTTCGCTGTCGGTGCATTGACCGCCGCCGCATCACGATGCGGCGGCTTTTTTCGATCTATTGCTTCCAGGCCGCGAAGGCTTCCGCAAAGGCGCGCTCACCGGGCGTGCCTTTTTCTATGGCCAGAATGGCGCGGCGATTGTTGTTGTAGACCAGCGGAATATCGAACCAGTTCCGCTCTTTCAGCAGCTGGATATTGCGCGCCTGATCGGACTCCACGGCCGACAGACCAATCAGGAAGAAGTTGTTGGTGACTTTCACTGCCAACCCGGCCAGCGGCGTTCCGCGGGTCTGCTCGGCCTGTTTCATCAGCACACCGGGCACATTGGAAATGCCGCCGGGCGCGAAATCGGCCGGCAGGTTGAACATCACCTCGATCGTATGACTGGCCGGCAGGGTCTGGTCGGTGTTGCGCCGGATCGAGAACGACATATTGATCCGGCGTTCCGGGATTTCGACGTCGGCACGGATCGCCAGCTCCGGCGGGCGGCCGGGTCCGGGCGATACGGTTTCGGTCCGCCACACCACCGATCCGACGAATTGCTTGCCCTGCGGGTCGTTCGGCTCTTCTTCATAGAGCACGACACGCTGGGCTACGGCAGGTCCGCTCTGAGCGCTCGGCCCGCCGAGCCGGTCGGTAATCTTGCCGGACCCTTGCTTGGCCGGAGCCTGCTGATTGGTATTGGCGACATCGGTCGACGGACTGCGGAAGGCCTGCCAGAATTCCGAGATCAGGCCGCGCTGGGAATACACCACGCCAACGACCGCGAGCAGCAACAGGACAGCGACCGCGGCCTTGATCAAAGGACCGAACGAGCGTCGCTTCTGCGGCTCTTCATATTCCTCATCGGTCTCGCCGGGATGGGGTCGCAGCGGCGGCGGCCCGCGGAACGAAGGATCTGCCGACGGCGGCATCTGGCCATTGCCATGCCCGGCGGCTGGACGCATCTCCTGCGGATGCATCTCGCGACCGAAGTCTTCCTGTGCCAGCCGCGGCTCCAGTGACTGGTCGAACTCGCGCTGAATATCGGCAAACGGATCGCGCGACTGGCGCGGCGGCTGAGTTCCAAGCGGCGGTGGCGGCGCGTCGAACGGCGACGGACGCGGAGGGATCGGCTGAGCCGACGGTCGTGGCGGAAGCGGCGGAAGCGTTTTCGGTGTCGCCGCTGGCCCGTTTGCCCCCGGCTGCGCTGGCGCGACCGGCGGATTGGGGCGCGGCGGTGCCTTGGCGGCCGGCGGAGCGGAATTGGGGAAGCGTGGGGCCGACGGCGCGAGCGGCGGAGCCGCATTGGCCGGCGCAGGCGCAGGCCCTTTCGGACCACCAGGGGGACCGGATTGCGGAGCCGCATCGGCCCGCGACCGGCGAGCGGCCTCGGCCTCGACCTTGCGGATCGCCTCCTCAAGCGCGAGGCGCTCCTTGGTGATTTCGGATTCCTGCAGCGGCGGTTCGGTCGCCCGCAGCTGCGCAACGAGTGCCGTTCGCGCTCTCTCATAGAGAGCGCGGCGCGCCTCGCCGGTATTCTTGTCGAGGCCTGCTATGGCGCGGGCAATGAGCGGGTAATAATCAGCCATTCTTTCCGTCGTGGCCCTGGATCACACCTCGTCGTCCCCAATTTCCCAATCGTGTCACGTCTCGAACGGATTCTGCACTAGAATTGTGTCTTCGCGTTCCGGAGACGTGGACAACAGAGCCACCGGGCAGCCGATCAGCTCCTCGATCCGCCTGACATACTTGATGGCCTGAGCCGGAAGCTCGGCCCATGAGCGGGCATTGGCTGTGGCATCCTGCCACCCCTCAACGGTCTCATAGATCGGCTCGACCTCGGCCTGCGCATGCTCGCTGGCCGGCAGATAATCGATCTCGCGGCCGTTCAGGCGATAGCCGACGCAAACCTTGATCTCGTCGAAGCCGTCCAGGATGTCGAGCTTGGTCAGCGCAATCCCGTCGATGCCGCTGGTGCGGACGGTCTGGCGCACGAGAACGGCATCGAACCAGCCGCAGCGACGCGCGCGGCCGGTGACCACGCCGAATTCCTTGCCCCGCGTCCCCAGCGTCTGGCCGATCTCGTTCAGCTGCTCGGTCGGGAACGGTCCGGAGCCGACACGGGTCGTATAGGCCTTGCAGATTCCGAGTACATAGCCGATGGCGCCAGGCCCCATGCCCGAGCCGGTCGCAGCCTGCGCCGCGACGGTGTTCGACGAGGTGACGTAAGGGTACGTGCCGTGATCGACATCGAGCAGAGCGCCCTGCGCACCCTCGAACAGGATGCGTTTGCCCTCGCGCCGCTTCTCGTCGAGGATCGACCAGACCGAGCGCATATACGGCAGCACTTTCGGCGCAATGCCGGCAAGGTGGTCGTAAACGTCACCTTCGGCAATCTCCGGCATGCCAAGCCCGCGACGCAGCGCATTGTGGTGCGCCAGCAGCCGCTGGATCTTGCCATTGAGAAACTGCAAATCGGCGAGATCCATCAGACGGATCGCGCGACGGCCGACCTTGTCTTCGTACGCCGGACCGATGCCGCGGCCGGTGGTGCCGATCGCGCCCTTGCCCGAAGCTTTTTCGCGCGCGACATCGAGTTCCTGGTGCAGCGGAAGAATGAGCGTGACGTTCTCGGCGATCTGCAGATTGTCGGGGCTGACGTCGACGCCCTGCTCCTTCAGCCGGCTGATCTCGTCGACCAGAGCCTTCGGATCGAGCACGACGCCGTTGCCGATCACCGACAGCGTGTTGCGGACGACGCCGGACGGAAGCAGCGACAGCTTGTAGGTCTTGTCGCCAATGACCAGCGTGTGGCCGGCATTGTGACCGCCCTGGAAGCGAACAACGACATCGGCCTGTTCGGACAACCAATCGACGATCTTGCCCTTGCCTTCGTCGCCCCATTGCGCACCGACGACAACTACGTTCGCCATTTCCTTCAATTCCCTCCAGAGGGCCGCCCGGACCCTGACATGAAACCGGGTGTGCCAAACCGGGTGTATCGCGCCCAGCCGAAGCGTAGGGCCCGCCCCCGATACTGGATGCAGGGCTCCGAGGCAAGGCGAGGAGCCAATCCAGAGCGGATTCGGCGGCCAATAAGCGGTTGAAAAGGATGAAATTTTCGGAAGGTTTGCCCTGGGTGCCGGCACAGCCCGGTCATGCGTCCGGCGGGGTTTCGGGACACAGCGGCATTGTGTAGCAAGGGCCAGTCCGCCGACCGGCGGACGTCCCCATCGCCCGGCTGGAGAAATTTTGATGGCCGCAGTTTTCGGCCGGTTTGGCGGCTGGCTCTATAACCAGGCGTATCTGCTTATCGCTCTCACCTATCTGTTCTGGGCCATGAATATCGTGCTCGGCCGGCACGCGATGGAATCGATGCCGCCGGTGGCGCTCGGCTTCTGGCGATGGGCCTTCGCCTCAATGATCCTGGTGCCCTTCACCTGGTCCTATCTGAAGCGAGACTGGCCGGTGATGCGGGCCAATCTGGGCCTGCTATCGATTCTCGGCGTGACCGGCACCACCGGATATGCCGTCGCGTCCTATTGGGGACTTCAATACACGCAGGCGATCAACGGCCTGCTCATCCAATGCACGCTGCCGATCCTCATCGGGGTCGCCACCTACATTGTCATGGGTGAAAAGTTGTCCATGCGGCAGATGACCGGCATTGCCATCTCCTTCATTGGCATCCTCCTGATCCTGCTGCGCGGCGATCCGGATGTGCTGCACGCGATTACGTTCAACCGCGGCGACATGTGGTTTTTAGCAGCCGTTCTGATCTTCGCGTTCTACTCGCCGCTGACACGCAAGTATCGCCCGCCGATCCATCCCATGTCGTTCCTGACCATCACCGCGATCACCGGCACGGTCCTCACGATTCCGCTTCTGGTTTGGGAGAGCGTGGCCGTCGGTATGCCGGCATTCGAGATGCGCACGATTTTGATCTTTATTTACATGGCGGTGTTCCCGTCGATCATCGCGTATCTCTGCTTCAACCGCAGCATTCAATTGATCGGGCCGAACGCCGTCGCGGCGATGTATCCGCTGATCATCGTGTTCGGAACAACGCTTGCCATCGTCTTTCTCGGCGAGCGCCCGGTCTGGTACCACTTCGTCGGCACGCTCTTCATCGTTGGCGGCGTGGTGCTGGCGACGCGGCAGCGGCGCGCGACCACCAGCATGCCGGCGTGATCGCCGATCTCCAACGGCGACATTCAGAAAAATTGGCCGCGCGAAAACCCGCTTCGGATACCACCTGTTCATCCTGATGGGCGAATGCAGATTGCATCCGCACGATGTTATCGCTCCGGTTACAAACCCGTCCTAGACCGGTCCGGGAAGAAACTGGAGATAACAGAGAAATGCGTCAGTTCATTTTCGCGATCGCAACCGCTGCCATGGTTGCGCTCGGCCTTGCCGCGACTGATCGCGCCGAAGCCGCTCCCCTTCGTCCGGCCACCGTGACCGTCAACATCAACGAACCCGTGCAATACGCTAATGGCCGTTGCTGGCGAAACATCGGCTGGCATGGCGCCGGCTGGTATCCCTGCTGGCGTCCGGGTGTCGTCGTTGGCGGCGGCTCATGGGCCTGGCACGATCATTACGCCTGGCACAATGCGTGGCACAGCGCCTGGCACGATACCTGGCATTCCTGGCACCGCAGCTGGCACGATGCGAACGGGCATGCGGGCAATCGCACTGTCGTTCGCCACAAGAAGGTCCATCGCGGCGCACGTCATGCCCATGCCCGGGCGCATCATCGTGGTGCGCATCACGGCGGCCATCACGGTGGCGGACATCACCGCTGATCGCTGTAGAAATCTTCAAATAAAAAAGCCTCGAAGGATCAACGCCTGATCCTTCGAGGCTTTGCTTGTCGAAGTCCGTCCTAGAAC
>JAEYVN010000569.1 GCA_023431725.1 Pseudomonadota bacterium | reverse complement strand
GTGATGCGCGAGGCGATGGTGCAATCGGCGCTGCTGTCGGCCGATCGCGCGGTCGAGATGGGCATGCCGCAGAACCGCATCATCCTGTCGGCGAAAGTCTCGGCGGTGCAGGATCTGATCGCCGTCTATATCGATCTCGCCCGCCGCTCGAATTATGCGATCCATCTCGGCCTCACCGAAGCCGGCATGGGCTCGAAGGGCATCGTCGCATCGTCTGCGGCGCTCGGCATCCTGCTGCAGCAGGGCATCGGCGACACCATCCGCGTGTCGCTGACGCCGGAGCCGGGTGGCGATCGCACGCTGGAAGTGAAGGTCGCGCAGGAAATCCTGCAGACCATGGGCTTCCGCACCTTCGTGCCGCTGGTCGCGGCATGCCCCGGCTGCGGCCGCACCACCTCGACCACCTTCCAGGAACTGGCGCGCGACATCCAGGACTTCATCCATACCTCGATGCCGGAATGGAAGACGCGCTATCCAGGCGTCGAAGGTCTTAACGTCGCCGTGATGGGCTGCATCGTGAACGGCCCCGGCGAAAGCAAGCATGCCGATATCGGTATCTCGCTGCCTGGAACCGGCGAAGCGCCGGCCGCCCCGGTGTTCATCGACGGCAAGAAGGCCGTGACCCTGCGCGGCCCGACCGTGGCGCAGGACTTCAAGACGATGGTGATCGATTATATCGAGCGCCGCTACGGCACCGGCGGCGCCGGCCGCACGGCAGCGGAGTAGTCAGAACCGGTCGTCCCCGCGAAGGCGGGGACCCATCATCACTGCACGGCGTTTGGGGCCCCGCTTTCGCGGGGACGACGCGTTGCCGCATTGCCGCCTGATCTGGCGCGCCCCATATGTCCGGCCATGTCGATCAACGATCCCAATGATCCACGCTACACCCGTCCGCGCGTCGAGCATCCGCGCGTGGAGCCGGAAATCATCCCGCCGGGCTCGCAAGCCGGCCGCGGCCGGGGGACTGGCGGCGGTTTCGACAGCATCTTCATCAGTGTCGAGGAAGGCGCCGACGGCACCCGCCGGGTCAAGCTGAAGAAGCCGGGCCCCTTCACCATCATCGCCTTGCTGCTGGTGGCCGGCGTCGCCGTCGCCTTGTTCTTCGTCGTACTGGCAGGACTGATGATCCTGTGGATCCCGCTGACCATCGCCGGCATCCTGTTCGCGATGTTCACCAATTCTGGCCGCCAGATGTGGCAACGCGTTCGCAGCCTGTGGGGCGGCGTCCGAAGATAACAACTCTCCGTCGTCCCCGCGAAAGCGGGGATCCATAACCTCGGGTCTTTCCGAATTATGAGGTCGGTGTTTACGGGCCCGGCTCGCATCGCGCTGTGCGCGACTTGGCCGGGACGGCTTTAAGGTTACGTGTGGCGGAGCGCGTCGATCGGATCGAGGCGGGAGGCCCGCAGGGCCGGATACCAGCCGAAGAACACGCCAACGAGTCCTGAGAACAGCACGGCCAGCACGATCGACATCGGTTCGATCAGCAGCGGCCAGCCGGCGGCATTGGAGATGATGTAGGCCGCGCCGACACCGATCAGCACGCCGACAAATCCGCCGATCGCCGCCAGACCCGTCGCTTCGAACAGAAACTGGCGCAGGATGTCCCATTGCCGCGCCCCGACCGCAAGCCGCAAGCCGATCTCGCGCGTGCGTTCGGTCACCGACACCAGCATGATGTTCATGATGCCGATGCCGCCGACCGCGAGCGACACGCCGGCCACCGCGGCGAGCAGCACCGCCAGCGTGCGTGCGCTGGCTTCGCGCGTCGCCGCAATGTCGGCGAGGTTGCGGATCGAGAAGTCGTCATCCTGGCCCGGCTGCAAACGATGGCGCTGGCGCAGCAGCGATTTCACGTCGCTCTCAACGAGCGACATGTCTTCGCCGTCGCGCACCTTCACATAGATCGAACCGACCGCGCGGGCATTGGCCTGATTGCGGCCGAGCACGCGCTGGCGTCCGGCATTGAGCGGCACGAACACGACGTCGTCCTGATCCTGGCCCCAGGTCGTCTGGCCCTTTCGGCTCATGATGCCGATGATGCGGAAGGGCACGTTGCGGACGCGGATTTCCTGGCCGACCGGATCGATGCCGCCGTAGAGATTGCGCGCCACCGTCTGGCCGATGAGAATGACCTGCGCGCCGCGCGTGATTTCTTCCGGTTCGAACATGCGGCCGTGCTCGACATCCCAGTCGCGGGCCTCGAACCAGCCATTGTCGATGCCGAACACGCTGGTTGCCCAGTTCATGCCGCCGGCCACAAGCTGCGCCGAGCCACGCATGTTCGGCGCGGTCACCTGCACGCCGCCGACCTCGTTCATGATGGCGACAGAATCATCGTCGGTCAGTGTCGAGGCGGCGCCCGAGCCCATGCGCACGCCGCCGGCTGTCACGTTGCCGGGTGTCACCACCAGCAGGTTGGAGCCGAGGCTGCGGATCTGCGCGATCACCTGTTCGCGCGCGCCGCCACCGACGGCGACCATCGCGATCACGGCCGCGACGCCGATGATGATGCCGAGCATGGTCAACGCGCTGCGCAGCTTGTGCAGGCGAAGCGCGTCCAGCGCGGACATGACCGCGTCACCGGTTGTCATTCTGCGGCTTCCTTCTGCGGATGCGACGCTGCGATCAATTCCTGCAATTCAGCCGCGGCATCCACCGGTTCGTGCCGCACATCCGACAGCACATGGCCGTCGAGGAAGCGGATCAGGCGATTGGCGTAAGCGGCGATGTCGGGTTCATGCGTGACGATGACGACCGTCGTGCCTTCACGGTTGAGTTGCTGGAACAGCGCCATCAGTTCGACCGAGGTGCGGCTGTCGAGTGCGCCGGTCGGTTCGTCGGCGAGCAGCATCTTCGGTGAATTCACCAGCGC
>JAEYVN010000559.1 GCA_023431725.1 Pseudomonadota bacterium | reverse complement strand
CCGGGAAGCCGGCGATCAGGGCGTCGAGCGCATCGCGATCCTTTGCCAATTCGCCTTCGACATTCGAGACGATGTGCATCACCTGGCTGTAGCGCTCGATGAAGAACTTGTCGGTGACGTTGACGCTGCCGATGGCCGAGACCCGCCCGACATCGTTGCGGCCGAGATCGAGCAGCATCAGATGCTCTGCGCATTCCTTCGGATCGGCCAGCAACTCCTGCTCCAAAGCGGCATCTTCATGCGGAGTCGCACCGCGCGGCCGCGTGCCGGCAATCGGCCGGATCGTGACGCGTCCGTCACGCACCCGAACGAGGATCTCAGGACTCGATCCGGCGATCGAAAAGCCGCCGAAGTCGAGAAAATACAGGAACGGCGCCGGATTGACCCTGCGCAACGCGCGATACAGCGAGAAGGGAGACAAGTCGAAGGGCGCAGAAAAGCGCTGCGACAGCACCACCTGGAAGATGTCGCCGGCGGCGATGTATTCCTTGGCGCTGCGCACCATCGCGGCGTAGTTCTGCGGCGTCGTATTCGACATCTGCGGCGCTGCAATGCTGTCCGGCGTGTCGCGTATCGACTTGGGCAAAGGCTGGTCGAGCGCATCCACAATCGATGTCAGTCGTTCGGCCGCGCGCGACAGTGCCACCCTGGCCGACGTGCCGTTTTCCGGGCGAACCGGCGTGACGACGGTGATCGTGTCCGTCACCGAGTCGAAGACGATGACGATCGTCGGGCGCATCATGACCGCATCTGGTGTGCCGAGCGCATCGGGATTGATGTCCGGCAGACGCTCCATCTGCCGTACCATGTCATAACCGAGATAGCCGAACAGTCCGGCCGATGGCGGCGGCAAATCGTCGGGCAAGGCAATACGGCATTCGGCGATCAATTCGCGCAATGCCTCGAGCGGCGGATGCGGGCAGGGTGAGAATTGCGCGGGTGAAGTCACCGCGCTGCGATTGATCTCGGCCTGCGTCCCGTTGCTGCGCCAGACAAGGTCCGGCGAAAGGCCGATGATCGAATAGCGGCCGCGCACAGCACCGCCCTCGACCGACTCGAACAGGAAGCTCATCGGCTTCCCGCTGGCGACTTTCAGAAAGGCGGAAACCGGCGTTTCCAGGTCGGCAACGAGCGTCGTCCAGACGACCTGCGGCGCACCGCCGTCGTAGCGTTCAGCAAAGACATCCGCTGTCGGTTCGATGAGCATTGGGACATCACGCAGCAACAAAACGGTCGGTTCAGTTCAGCGGATGGCCCACTCCCGTTCGTCCCCGCGAAAGCGGGGACCCAGAACTAAAAAACACGACTGGATTCCCGCTTTCGCGGGAATGAACGGAGAGAAAAGCTCAGTCCGATACATTCATCGCTTAATTCGTGCTGCCGCCGATCACCTGGTTCAGGGCAGCCTCGTTGATCGTCGCTCCAAGATCGTTCTGGATGCTGGTGATGTATTGCGCGATCAGATCTTCGGAGAAGGCATTCCGGAGATTGCCTTCGAGACGTCGTGCCTCAGGCGATCCCGCCTCGACCGGCGGCACCGTTACGCCGGTCACGCGGAACACGATCCACTGCGTCGGCTCATCGCCCTCCGAAGAACCAACCCCATCCTTCGGCGTCTGGAACACCGCGTCGAGCGCGTTCGACGGGAAGTCGCCCTGGGTACGGTCGCGGCGCAGGGACGCGATGAATTGCTGCTTGGTGTTGAAGGCCGCTGCCGTCTCGCTGATGCTGGACGTCTTCAGCTTCTCGACCGCCTCCTTGGCCTTTTCCTTCAGCCGGGCGACCACCTGATCGTTCCGCCAGCGTTCGGCCACGCGGTCGCGCACTTCATCGAGCGGACGCTCACGCGACGGCGTCGTCGACAGCACCTCGAACCAGACATAGCCCGCACCGCCCGGAAGCTGGATCGGTTCGTTCTCGGTGCCGGGTTCCGTCGTGAAGAACGCTGAAGGCAGGTTGGCGCCAGCCGGCAGGCCAGTGATCGGATTGCCGTCGGGGCCACGGCCGGCACGGTCGATCGCATCAATCGTGCGAACGGGCAGGTTGAGCTTTTTGCCCAAGTCGGCGATCGAGCCGCCGGAAAGACGCTCGTCTTCCATCTTGTCGAATTGCGCGCGGACTTCGCGGCGCGAACGTTCCGTCGCAAGGTCACGCTTGATGTCAGCCATCACTTCCGACATGTCGCGCACAACCTCGGCTTCGATCTTGCCGACGTGGACGAGGACGGTACCAAAGCGGCCCTTGACCGGCTCGCTGGTCTGTCCCGACTGCAGCGCGAAGGCTGCATTGGCGATGGCCGGATCGAGAACCTGCGCCTTGGAGACGAGACCGAGCTTGTAGTCTCCCTCCTTGAGGCCGCGTTCGGCGGCAAGCTGCTCGAACGTCGTGCCCTGTTTCAGTTTCTCCGCTGCGGCGCGTGCCTCTTCCTCGCTCGGGAAAACGATCTGCTGAACCTCACGCCGCTCAGGCGTGGTGTAGCGTGCGCGATCAGCCTCGTAGACCTTCTTGGCGTCGTCATCGCTGACATTCACCGTCTTGGCCGCTTCCTCGGGCGTCAGAACGATGAGATCGACCTTGCGGAATTCGGGTGCACGGAACAGCGTCTTGCGCTCTTCGAAATACTTGGCCAGTTCTTCCGGCGTCGGCTGCGGGATCTCGCCTGCCTGGTCCGGCCCGAGCACAATGTAGTCGAGCGAGCGCAATTCATTCAGGTAGCGGTTCTGGGCATCGACGGCCACGGCCGGCGCCGCAAGATCGCTGACGAGAGCCTGGACGATTTCCTGACGCAGGAGCTGCTTGCGCTGCTCCGCCACATAGCGGGATTCGTTGTAGCCGGCCTGGCGGATGATCGCATCGAAGCGCGCCCGGTCGAATTGCCCGCTGATGCCGCGGAACGACGGATCGTTGCGGATACGCTCTGCGACAACATCATTGGGCAGATTGAGGCCAAGCTGGCGCACATTCTCGTCGACAGCCGCTTCAGCCAGCATCTGTCCCAGCATCTGGCGTGGCAGACCGAGCGCACGCGCCTGATCCGGCGGGATCGGACGTCCCACCTGACGGATCAGCTGCTGCAGACGCTCGTTGTAGTTTTGACGGAATTGCTCGAGGCCGATTTCGGTGCCGCCGATCTTCGCGACCGTCGACTGCCCGAAACCCTTGAAAATATCGCCGATGCCCCAGACCGCAAAGCTGACCGCGATCAGGCCAAGGAGGATGCCTGTAACGAGCCGGCCGAGCCAGTTACGGGTGGCGGTGTGCATTCCTCGAAGCATGGGCGAACAAATTCTCTATTAAGGGGAAGGGGTGTTAAAAGGCGGCGCATCATAGTGACGGCGCCTTTGCGCTGCAACTCACTGACGATTAACGGGAAAGCATTAGCACCGAAAGCATTGGCACGTGGGGTACCGGTTTGGTAACCGCAGAATCATGCCGATGCATCTAGCGCAAGAGGAAACCAGATTGATGGCAAACGATCCGCGTCCGCTGGTCGCAGGCAATTGGAAGATGAACGGCCTGCGCGGGTCGATTTCAGAACTGGAGGCGATCATCGCCGATGATCGGGCCCGAACAGGGGCGACCGACCTGATGATCTGCCCGCCAACGACTCTGCTCTGCAGTTTCGCCAAGGTCGCCGAAGGGTCGCCGGTCGCCATCGGTGCGCAGGATTGCCATCAGGATATCTCAGGTGCATTCACCGGGGATATCTCCGCCGAGATGCTGAAGGATGCCGGCGCAAGCGCTGTAATCGTTGGACATTCCGAGCGCCGGACCTATCACGACGAAACCGACGAGATGGTGAAAGCCAAGGCCGCGGCCGCCTATCGGGCCGGGCTGGTTGCGATCGTCTGCGTCGGCGAGACCCGCGAGGAACGTGAGGCTGGCGCAACAATTTCCAGGATCCAGAGGCAGTTAGCAGGGTCTCTTCCGGAAACGATTGATGCCGCTAAACTGGTTGTGGCCTACGAGCCGGTCTGGGCCATCGGGACCGGGCTCACGCCGACTCCCAAAGATGTGGCGGAGGTTCACGAAACCATCCGCAAGCATCTGATTTCACTAGGCAAATCAGCTGGCGGGAAAGTCCGCATTCTGTATGGCGGCTCGGTCAAGCCGGCCAATGCCAAGGAGCTGATGGCGGTTCCGAACGTCAACGGCGCCCTGGTCGGCGGCGCCAGCCTAACCGCCAAGGATTTCCTCGGCATTGCAGCGGCTTACGCATGATCC
>JAEYVN010000548.1 GCA_023431725.1 Pseudomonadota bacterium | reverse complement strand
TTCCTCGAGTGTCAGCGGCGTCTTCGTGCGGCCGGCAATGGCAGAGAGATGCACGACGCCATTGGTCGAACCACCGATCGATTGCAGCATGACGATGGCATTGTGAAACGCTTCCTTGGTCAGGATCTCGGATGGCCTGATGCCGTCCTTGGTCAATTCCGCCGCGCGCTTGCCGGTCGCCTCGGCGATGCGCACGCGGTCGGCATGGACCGCCGGCGTGGTTGCGGCGCCCGGCACGGTCATGCCCATCGCTTCCATCATGCAGGCGATGGTGCTGGCGGTGCCCATCACGCCGCAGGTGCCGACCGACGGCACCAGCCGTTCATTGGCCACTTCGATATCCTCGCCGCTCATGCGGCCGCCGCGAAACTCACCCCACAGCCTCCGGCAATCGGTGCAGGCGCCGAGCACTTCGCCCTTGAAGTGACCGACCAGCATCGGCCCGACCGGCAGCACGATGGTCGGACGATCCGCACTCACTGCGCCCATCACCTGCGCCGGCGTGGTCTTGTCGCAACCGCCGATCACCACCACCGAATCCACCGGCAGCGCGCGCATCATCTCCTCGGTATCCATCGCCATCAGATTGCGCAGGAACATCGAGGTCGGATAGGCGAAGCTTTCATGGATCGAGATGGTCGGGAACACCATCGGCATCGCGCCGGCCAGCATGACGCCGCGCTTCACCGCTTCGATCAGTTGCGGGACGTTGCCGTGACAGGGATTGAAGTCGGAATAGGTATTGGTGATGCCGACGATCGGACGATCCAGCGCATCGTCCGAATAGCCCATGCCCTTGATGAAGGCTTTCCGCAGGAACAGCGAAAAGTCCTTGTCCCCGTAGCTCGTCAGTCCCTTGCGCATTCCGCTGGTCACGCCGCAACTCCCTCACGTCAGACACTTTTGGTGTATGGAGGAAGACGCGGCCGCGCAATGGGCTTGGATCGATTCTACTCGACTGTAATATTTCCTTTTTTCACAGTGTCGGACCAGAGCGCAGCCTCGGCCTTCAGGCTGGCGGCAAACTGTTCCGGCGTCTCTTTCGGGATCGCAAAACCCAGCGTCTTGTAGCGCTCGATCACATTCGGTTCGCGCAACGCCGCCTGCACCGCATCGCGGATTTTTCGCACGATCGCGTCGGGCGTACCGGCCGGTGCCGCAAGGCCCCACCAGTTCGAGCCGGTAAAACCGGGCAGCCCGCTTTCGATCATGGTCGGCACGTCCGGAATTTCCGGCAAGCGCTGCTCTGTCGCGACCGCCAATGCCGTGAACTTGCCGTCCTTCATGTGGCTGAGGCCGGCGGCAAGGCCGACGGTGAACAACTGAATGTCGTTCTGTAGCAACGCCATCACACCCTGCGGCGAACCGCGATAGGGAATGTGCTGCATGTTCAGACCGCGCACCTGCTTCACGCGTTCCAGCAACAGATGATTGACGGTGCCGGGCGCAGGCGAGCCGAAATTCACCTTGCCCGGATTGGCCTTCACATAATCCATGAACGCGCTGAAATTCTTGGCCGGGACTGCCGTATTGGAGAACAGCACCAGCGGCACATCCGCGACCTTGGCCACCGGCGTGAGCGCGGTCAGCGGATCGATCGGCATCTTCATCGTGAACTGGTTGATGACGAAATTATTCGTCGCGGTGAGCACCAGCGTGTAGCCGTCAGGCGCCGACTTCGCGACTTCGATGGTGCCGATATTGCCGGCCGCACCGGGCTTCGCCTCGATGATCAGTTTCTGCCCGAGCATCTCTTCCATCTTGGGCGCGAGAAGCCGGATGATGCCTTCGGACACGCCGCCGGCGGTGTAGGTCATCACCACGCGGATCGGACGATCAGGATAGACTTGCGCCATACCGGGCAAGGTGGACAAGAACAACAGGCCGCCAGCAACCGCCGTGCGGAAGACGCCGAGACAACGCATAACCCCTCTCCTTATCGTATCAGAACATCAGCAACGGCACTCCAGGACGGCACTTTTCTTTTGCACTTTCTTCCTGCCCGGCGGCGATCAGAACTTCGGAAACAATTGCTTGTCGGCAAGCCAGCGCGACATCTGCAGCCGCTGCTTGCGCGAGCCGGACAGGAACGAGGTGTGCTCCTTCTTGTTCGGCCAGACGTGATCCGGCGTCACCGCCATGCGGACCAGGATTTCATCCTTCGTGACATTGAACACCATCAGATCCTGCGCGAGCGAGAGCGGGCCCTGCCAGCCCTTGCGCACATCGCGCTCCATTTCGCCCGCGGTGTCGAAATCGTTGAAGAAATGATAGATTACGGCATGACGCGGCTGCGTCTGCGCAAAAACATGACCGACTTCCGAAGGCGCCGTATGCGCGATGGTGCCGATGCCCTTGGCCATGCGCTCGTCATAGCCCGACCGCTCCATCAATTGCGACACGGTGTTGAATGCCTCGTGCACCATCAGATCGGCACCCTTGGCATTATCGACAAAGAACTGGCTCGGCGTCGTGTCACCCGAAAACACAAAGCAAAGACCGTTCCATTCCAGCCGGAAACTGACCGGCCCGTCATAGATATGGATCGCCGGAAAGCTTTTGATGACGACGCCGTTCTTCTCGTAGATCACCTGGGTCTTGGCGAAATCGAATTCATGCACCTCGACTTCGGCGCCGGCATCCGGAAGAAGGCCGAGCCGCGTATCGGTATCCCAGGCAAAGGATTCCACCTGCTTCTCGACGAAATGCTTCATGCCGTATTTCGGCTCCGGTCCCGAAGGGCCGTACATCACCAGCGGCTTCGAGCGGCCACCGGCCCAGCTTCCGATCCACACCTGTGCGAAATCGCCGACATGATCGGCATGCAGGTGTGTCGCGAAATAGGCGGTAACGTCCTGGTGCGGAATTTCCAGCGCGGTGAAATTCACCTGCGAGCCCGAACCGAAATCCCAGACGAACTTGTCGCCGTTGCCCAGTTCGATCAGCCAGGAGCAATTGGCTTGCGCGCGGCGCACGAACGGCCGCCCGGTGCCGAGCGCGGTGATCCGCATCTCGTCCGGCGCGAGTTCTTCGGTATTCGGAAAATAGTAATCACGCTTCGTGCTCATTGAGGACGCCCTTGCGTTACGCCTTCGCGTTATTTGTCGGATCGACGGTTTCGCGCGCTTTTGATTTCGGTCCCGGCCCGCGCATGTAGTGACGCTCGGGACGATATTTATCCTTCGCACCGGCGCCCTGAACGATCTTTTGCAGCAACGCTTTCACCATCTGAACCAGCATCACTCATCCATCGTCGCCGGCCTGCCGGCGTCACTCAGTTTCAATATCGGCAACATCGGACATCATGCGCGTATTCGCCTTGATGCGGCGAAGCACGCGCATGAGTGTTTCGAATTCTTCAGGTGAAACGCCATTCAGCACGTTGCGGTAATGGCGTTGAGCCAGCGGCAGGCTGGCTTCGAACGTCTTGCGGCCTTTGGCCGACAGCTTGATGGCCAATGCGCGCCGGTCGTCTGGCAACGGCTCGCGCTCCACAAGGCCATCCTTGGCCATGTCGTCGAGCAGGCGACCGAGGCTTGAGCGATCGAGCACCGTGAGCTGGGCGATTTCACCGATGGTCTGCCCGTCTTTCTGATGCAACGCCGCCAGCGCCCGCCACATCGGCACCGACAAGCCGAATTCGCGCAAGGATCGCGCCAGGTTGAGCTGGTTCTGCCGCTGGATCGCAGCGAAGTAATGCATCGGGTAATCGGTGATGCGGTACGGCGGCTTGCCGGCGGGCTTCGCCGCGCGAGGGCTCTCGGCACCCTCGCCGTCACGACGCTCTTTCCTGCGCTCGGTCATCTTCGCCATAGAAATATAATATAAGTATTATATATGGCACGCAACCCGGAAGGTTCCCTCATACCGCCGGGGCACTCGGGCAAGATCGCAAGGCTATGACCTCTTGACAAAATTCCTATAGGATTTTATGCCTTGTTCGTCTCGCTCGACGAGGGGCGCCGTCCGGAGGCGTCTTGATGGCGGAGCGGGATGCAGCGCCTGCGGGCAGGCTTCGCAAGCCTGCACTCGGGCGGTACCGGGGCTCCGCCCGGGGTCACTATGGACCCCCGCCAGGAGCTGGCTGACCGGATGTGGCGCGCGCGGGCGAATGCGAGCCTGCGGCAAAACATCCTGCGCGAAGCGCGGCCCGGTGACCGCACAAACGCTGCCGATGGTGCGCCGAGAGGCGGCTGTGCGGCGAAAGTCGTGCAGCATCAAGGACTGACCCTGCGTCTGTCGGCGCACCGTCGTCCCTCATTCTTCACGTCGCGCGCATCGTGCGCGGCGATGATGACACGTGGCTGTTTGAATGTGATTGGCTGTTTGAAAGTTTGAATCGGGTTTTCTTTTTACCCTCCCCTGGAGGGGGAGGGTCG
>JAEYVN010000546.1 GCA_023431725.1 Pseudomonadota bacterium | reverse complement strand
CAGCGTGGGCCTCACCTGCCAGGCGGGCGCACAGACATGGCTCTGCTCGACCCGTCAGGCCGTCATGGTGCTGTTCAATAACTCGGTGTTCGGGTGGGTGGCGCTGGCGGCGGCCCTGCTCAATCTGGTGCGGCCGTCGCTGTTTCTGTTTGCCATTGCGCTGGCGGCCGGGGCCGCCGGCGTTGTCCTATACAACGCCGGATTGGCCGGTCTTGCGCTCGCGCTGCTGGTTGTCAGCTTTGCCCGGCCGGCGCCGATCGGCGCAGACGAAGACTGATCGCCAGGATAACGATCAGCGCGCAGAACCAGAGCGATTGCCAGTTGGCGAAGGTCTCGTTGAAGGCGATGTAGATCGCCGACAGCACCAGGGCCGATGCGGCAACGGTCTCCGCCAGTCCCGACCTGCTCCAGCGGCTGTACAGGGCAAGCACGGCAATCGGTACGATCGACGCCGTCAGCGGCGCATAGGTAAAGTCGCGGTAACGCGGGTCGAAGACGAGACCAAGCGCGACCTGTAGGGCAAGCACCGTCACGGCAACGATCAGCAGCCCGGTCATCCGATCCGGACGCGACGACTTGGCCGTATCGCGGCGGGCCAGGCTGTCGGCAAAGGACGGAACGACGGCCCCGCGCATGACGGTGCTCGCCGCAGCGATCGGTACGAAGGCCGCCAGCGCAAACAGAGCGCCGGACCGCAGCCACGCACCAAGACCGAGGCTTTCATAGACCGACCTCTCGACCGCGAGCCCCAGCATCGCACCACCGGCAAACGCCATCACCGCAACAGCCAGCCAGTCTGCCGTCGTCGCCGGACCCGCCTCATCCGCACGCCGGGTCCATCCCGCCGCGGCGAAGATCACGATCACAAAGGCAACGCCCAGCGCGGCTTGCGACAGCCAATGCGGATGATTGGAAACCGGCGCGCCCCACTGGAATTTCGGCTCGCGCGTCGCATCGTCGTACAGCCCCCAATAGCCGCCGACCGTGCCCTCGAGCCGCCGCTTCCATGGCTGGTCGAACGCTTCGATGACATTGACCCGATAACCGCGCTGCTTGGCCAGCGCCAGGATCTCCTGGAGAATCAGCGACTGGTTGACCAGCGACGGCAACGCGCCTTCACGCATCCGGCCCTGGCTCGGCCACCCGGTCTCGCCGATCAGGATATCCTTGTCCGGAAAGGCTGCGCCCATCCGTTCGCGGATCGAGCCGACATGCGCCGCAGCATCCTTGGCCGGGATCGGATGGTCTTCCCAGTAAGGAAGAATGTGGATGGTGACGAAATCGACCGCGTCGTAAACCTCGCGATGACGCAGCCAGAACTCCCAGACGTCGGCATAGGTCACCGGCATGGTGATCTGCTTTTTCACCTCGCGAATGAAGTTGGCGACATCGGCCCCGGACAACTCCCCGCGCAGCAGCACCTCGTTGCCCACGACCACCGACTGGATCACGTCCGGATAGCGCTTGGCCAAGGCGACCACGCTTTCCACCTGCTGACGGTTCTTGTCCGGATGGCTGGACAGCCATAGTCCCTGGATCACCTTCAGCCCGACGCGTTGCGCAATGGCCGGCACCTGATCCAGCCCATGTTCGGTGGAATAGGTGCGGATGCAGTCGGTAACCTGCTTGAGGCGGACGAGATCATCCTCGATCTGCGCCGCCTGAATGAAGGTCGCCGAGCTCAGGGGCGATTGCTCGCCCCGGAACGGCGCATAGGAAACGCATTGCAGCTTTTCCCCGATGCCGCTGGCCATGGCCGGCATCGGCACCGCCTTGCCGAGCCACCACCAGGTCAAAGCGACAAGCAGGGAAACAGCAACCAGAAGAACGGTCGGGATGACGGCGCGACTTAACGATTGTTCATGCATGATCAGAAACGCTTTGGCTTTCTCTACCGCAATGACGCGAACAAATGCTCCGCGACAAAAGAGCTCTCATTTGTCGCGATATGGGCGGCACTAACTTACCGGATGTGCTGGACAAATCCCGCGAAAGGCGGGAATCTTATCACATCGGAAAACCGAGCCGCATTGCTGACGGGATTCCGGTTCAATTTGGCTTTTCTGGTCGCCCGGCGATCGCATCTCACTTTGGGTTATCTGCCATCATGTCGTTCCGACTTGCCCGTGCTTTACCTGCCTTCTGCCTGGCCATTGTGTTCGCCGCCGGGCCTGCTTTGGCGCAGAACGATCCGAATCAAGGCGACAAGGCCAAACAGCAGCAGGGCGATCAGAAGAAGGAAGCACCGCGGGTCAACGAGCTGCTGGAAGTGTCGAAGCAACTCAGCGGTCCGGCCGGTAACCCGGAATGCGTATGGGTGGGCAGAAACATCGTCGGCCGTCTTTACGCCAACGATCTCGATACCGCTTTTCGCCATCTCGATCTTTATGATCGCTTCGGCTGTCCAGGCGGTCATGTTCAGGCGGCGTTTCGCTGCGTGCTGAAGCAGACTCCAGCCGAACCGCAGAAGCAGGAAAACGTTAACGCACGCGTTCATTCATGCTGGGTTAATCCAGCGGCACCAGCGGCCGCTGCGACCGCTGCGACACCGCCTGCGACCACATCGCCCGGAACGACAACGCAGTAGTCGAATTGATAATTTGCGAAACGACGTCATCAATTCGCCACGGGTCGTTGCAATTGAATATTAGCCTCTTCATGTGAGGTAGTTGACTGTCGTAGCAGGCGTTGCTCCAGGGGACGGGGCGATGACCTTCACCTAGCCCCGTCGGTTTCGCGTTTCATGCGCCTCGTCGCAATTGTCGTCGCGCTCGTCGCCTGCGTCCATGCAGGGCTGTGGGCACTATCCGAAAAGAAAATCTCTGCGCCGGACGTCTATGGTCCGGTAGCCAGCATGTCGTACGCACCCTTCCAGGGCGCGACCCATGCCGACAAGGCCACGACCAGCGTCGCGCAGATCCGTTCCGACCTGCGAACGCTCGCGCCGCGTACGCGCGCCATTCGTACCTATTCGGCAACCGGTGGTGTCGAACTGGTGCCGCCAGTCGCCGCCGAGTTCGGCCTGAAGGTCACGGCCGGCGCCTGGCTGGATAACGATCCGGTCCGCAACGAGCGCGAGCTGCGGTCGATCATCGATCTGGCCCGCAAGAACTCGAACATCTCCAGCATCGTCGTCGCCAACGAATCTGTCTATCGCGGTGAGACGATCCTGTTCGGCGACGACAAGCTGACCAGGGACGAGCTTGACCTGATCGGCTCGGCCCGCAATGCCGAAGAGCAGACCAAGCTCAAGGAAAAGGTCAATGTCGCCCGCCTGATCAAGACGATCCAGCGCGTGAAGCGCGAGGTTTCGGTCCCGGTCACCACCGGCGAAATCTGGAGCGTCTGGCGCGACCATCCTGAACTGGTCGCGGCGGTCGACTACATTGCCGTCCATATCCTGCCCTACTGGGAAGGCGTGGCCGACCAGGCGGCCGTGGATGCCGCCATGGGCGGTTACCACCAGCTGCGTCAGATGTATCCCGGCAAGCGCATTGTGATCGCCGAGTTCGGCTGGCCGAGCTCGGGCTACAACTTCAAGCTGGCCCATCCCGGCTATTTCGAACAGGCCATGATCC
>JAEYVN010000369.1 GCA_023431725.1 Pseudomonadota bacterium | reverse complement strand
CGTATGGGCAATGCGATCAGCGCCAGCAGAAAGACGATCCAATAACCCCGTCTGAGCGCCAGTTTTGATGCCAGCAGGGCCATCGGCACCATGGTCAATTGCGCGACGATGATCGTCGCGCTGGTGTAGGCACTCGGGTCGCCGGCACCGCGCGCAACAATGGACTGGCCCAGCAATGGCAGCATGGCCGCATTGCCAAGATGAAAGAGCGTCAGCGTCGCACCAAGTACCAGCAATGGCGCAGACGTCACGAGAATGGACAGGCCGGTTTTCCTGGCGCCTCCATCTTCCGACAATCCGCGCGCGGCACGATGGTCGATCTCGGACGCCTTGATGAAGGATGTCGCAACGATTGCGCCGGCCGCCATGGCCGCCATGACCACGAACACCGCACCGATGCCGAACAGATAACCGAACACACCCGCGAGCACCGCGGCCGCAACATTGCCGGCATGATTGAAAGCCTCATTGCGGCCGAGCTGACGCGCAAAACCCTTTTGCAGCACGAGACCAAGGGTGATCGCAGCAATCGCGGGTGGCACAACCGATCCAGCGGTCCCGCTCACAATCTGCGCAGCCACCGTCACGACAATGTTCGGAAAAAACAGATTGGCGATCGATGCCACAACAATCGCCAAGGCCGCTGCAACGAGCAGCATGCGTTTCGCTGTCGTCTTGTCGACCAGAATGCCGAATGGCGTAGTCGCCAGCATTCCGGCGATGCCGCCGATGGTCATCACCATCCCTATCTCGGATGGCGACCAGTGATGCTCCTGAAGAAACACGCCGAGAAACGGGCCGAGGCCATCGCGTACATCAGCGATGAAAAAATTCAGGATGCAGAGTGCATTCAGCGATCGCTTCATGCGGCCACCCTTCGGGTCGCCGCGCATGATTTACGCCAGCGGGCCCTTGAAAATGAAGAAGGCTCCGATCGCGATGAACGCAAAGCCGATGGCATAGTTCCAGGTGAAGGGCTCCTTGAGATAGAGCACCGAAAAGGCCGCGAACACGAGGAGCGTGATGACTTCCTGAATCGTCTTGAGTTGCGCCGTCGTATAGACCGCACTGCCCCAGCGATTGGCCGGCACCGCCATGCAATACTCGACAAAAGCAATGCCCCAGGCCACGAAGATGACAACGAGCAGCGGCTGCTCCTTGAACTTCAAATGGCCATACCAGGCCAGCGTCATGAATACGTTGGAGCCAAGCAAAAGAAGAATGGGCAACAGATAGGGCGATGTGAATATCATGTTTCGTCCGGACGAATTGTTTGTGTGACGGCCTATAAGGCAGAATAACGCGTGCTGCAGCAGCCGCGGTATCAAGAACTGACGCGAAAATGAGAGCCGGCTCGGCCGTATATCCGTCGCATTTGCATCCCCTAGGCTTTAGGGTCGGACGTCTTCCGGAGGAACCAGATGCGCCAAGTGATTTCCCTTGCCACGGCTTTTGCGCTTGCAGCGCTGCTCGGCACGGCCGCTCAAGCTCAACAGAAGCAGCCCGCCAAACAGCCAGCGCCTCCCCCGGCAGCCCCTGCAAAGCCCTACACGCCCGTGGCCATCAAGTTGCCGACGCCGCTCAACGATCCCAGCTTTGAAGCGTTCCGTAAGCAGATGGGTGACTTGGCCGCCAAAAAGGATCGCGCCGGACTCGCAAAACTGGTGGTGGCGCAGGGCTTCTTCTGGGACGGCGAGAACGGCGAGCAGGCAGACAAGAAGAAATCCGGCATGGACAATCTCGCGGTTGCCATCGGCCTCGGCGGCAAGCAGCCGGTCGGCTGGGAGATGCTGCAGAGCTATGCGCTGGACCCGACGGCATCCGCCTATCCTGGCAAACAGGGCGTGGTCTGCGCACCGGCCGATCCGGAATTTGACGAAAAGGCGCTCGAGGAACTGGCCAAGAGCACTCAGACCGATCCTGGCGATTGGGCCTATCCGCTCGGCGAGGGCATAGAAGTCCGCTCCGCCGGCAAGCCCGACTCTCCGGTCGTCGAGAAAATCGGCATGGTCCTGATCCGCATCCTGCCCGATCAAGACGCGACACCCCTGGCGCAGGACCAGGTGCCGCTGGTCAAGGTCGTGCCTCCGTCCGGCAAGGTTGGCTACATCGCAGCCGATGCCCTTTTACCGCTGGGCAACGACCAGGTCTGTTACGTCAAGGAAGGCAACGCGTGGAAGATCACCGGCTATGTCGGCGCTGGCCAGCAATAAGGGTATTGGATTACATCTGGGCGCAACGGCCGCTCCGGCAAAAGTCGGCTTGGCCCATGCTCTGTGTGTCCATTGGGTCACGCGGGCGTCAACCGATGCCATGTTCGCCTGAACTTCAGGCAATCGTGTATTGAATCCTGCCACATATTCCGGTCAGTCTCGTTCTCAAGTACCTTTGTGGGGAGTCGGGTTTTTCCAGATGAATTGGATGCGAAATCTGGCGATAGCCGGGGCGCTGGTTTTGTGCGCCCTGCCTGTCGCCGTGGTAGCTCAGGTTAACGCCTACGCACCGTCGATGAATGAGCCGCCCCCGGGCGTCGACAACAATAAAGGCTTTGAGTTGCCGTACGAGTATCGCCGTCAGGCGGTGTTCTATCGTTCCAATGAGGAGCCCGGCACGATCATCGTCAACACCCATGATCGCTTCCTCTACCTCGTTCAGGGCAACAACCGCGCCATCCGCTACGGCGTGGGTGTCGGTCGTGACGGCTTCCAGTGGGGCGGCGTCCATCGCATCACCCGCAAGGCCGAATGGCCGGACTGGACACCACCCCAAGAGATGATCGCACGCCAGCCGTACCTGCCGCGTTTCATGGCCGGCGGCCCCGGCAATCCGATGGGCGCCCGCGCGATGTATATCGGCACAACCGTCTATCGCGTGCACGGCACCAATGCGCCGGAAACGATCGGTCACTCGGTGTCCTCGGGCTGCTTCCGCCTGGTGAATTCGGAAATTGAGGATCTCTACGAGCGAGTGCCGGTCGGCACCAAGATCGTCGTTCAGCATCGCTGACCGCGCGACATTTCATCGCAATATCCCTGAAACAAGGCTGCCCTCACCGGCAGCCTTGTTTTTTTGCACTCCATCTCGCGCGACGCGCTTGGGCTCCGACACGGCAGGCAGTAAGACAAAGACCAACACGGCCGCATCAGACGGCCGATTGGAGGAATGCCCGTGCGATCTGCCGTCATCAGGCTCATTGTGACTGTTGCTGCGTTCTTTGCCATCGCAGCCCCCGCCATTGCGCAGGACAATTACCCGTCCCGCCCTGTTCGCATTATTGTCGGCTTCGGCGCCGGCGCATCGGCCGATACGGCCGCGCGCGTGGTTGCGCAGAAGCTCGGTCAGATTCTCGGCCAGCAATTCATCGTGGAGAACAAGCCGGGTGCCGGCAGCAACATCGCCACCGAATTCGTCGCGCAGGCGCCGAAGGACGGATACACGCTGCTGCTCGGCACGGTGGCCAACACGATCAACACCACGCTGGCGCCGCAGAACCGCTTCGATTTCGCGCGCGACTTTGCACCCGTCACCGCCCTCGTGGTGTTGCCGAATGTTCTGGTCGTCCATCCCGACACGAACGCAAAGAACCTGAACGAGCTGATCGCGCTCGCCAAGTCGAAGCCCGATGCATTGTCCTTTGCGTCCTCCGGCGTCGGCACCTCGCCGCATCTCTCGGGCGAGTTGTTCAACCAGATGGCCGGCGTGAAGCTCGTCCACGTCCCCTATCCCGGCAGCGGCCAGGCCGTGACCGATCTTCTCGCCAATCGCGTGCAGGTGATGTTCTCGCCCGCGCCGACCGTTCTTCAGCATGTCGAGAAAGGCGCGCTTCGCGCGATCGCATCGACGCAATTGAAGCGCACCAGCGTCGCACCGCAATTGCCGACGATGAATGAAGCTGGTCTCGCCGGCTTCGATACCGGCCTGTGGTTCGGCCTGCTCGCGCCGGCCGGCACACCGCGAGACATCGTCGAAAAGC
>JAEYVN010000361.1 GCA_023431725.1 Pseudomonadota bacterium | reverse complement strand
CAGCCCATCAGGAAGGCATTGCGGAATTGCACTTCGCAGCCTTCAGGATCGGAGAAGTCGCCGAACGGTCCATAGAACGGCTTGATGCCGGCGGCGGCGCAGGCATCGACCATCTTGCCGAGCGTATAATGCCACAGATCCTGCTGATAAATCGCGCGTGCGCCGCCATCGCCCGCATCGGCGAGCACCTTGTATTCGGGATGGCCGCCACCGACGCGGGTCGTTTTCATGGCGCGCGAGGCCGCAAGATCGGCTGGCCCGAGGCTGATGCCCTGCATGCGCGGCGACGATGCGGCGATCTGTTCGACATTCATCACGCCTTCGGCGGTTTCGAGAATGGCGTGAATGAGGATCGGTTTCTTGACGGCGTGCTTGGCTTCGAGCTGCGCCAGAAGCTGATCGAGGTAATGGATATCCCAGACGCCATCGACCTTGGGCAGCATGATCACGTCAAGCTTGTTGCCGATCGCCGCGACGAGTTCGGTGATGTCGTCCAGCACCCAGGGGGAATTCAGCCCGTTGATGCGCGTCCATAATCCCGTCGTGCCGAAATCGGTGGCCTTGGCCATGGCAATGAAGCCGTCACGCGCCGCCTTCTTGGCGTCGGCCGGGATCGCGTCCTCGAGATTGCCGAGTACGACATCGACCTCGCGGGCCAGCTGCGGCACCTTGGCGGTGACCTTCTCGATATGCGGCGGCACGAAATGAATCATTCGCTCCAGCCGGACCGGCAATTCGCGCAAGGGGGCAGGGGCGCCGGCGGCGAGCGGCTTGAAGAAATTGCGAGGCAGCTTCATGAAGGAAAGGCTCCGGACCTTCTGCGGCACCACCGCAGGACATGCGCTCCAATATGATCTAGAACACAGCGCTTCGCCAAGCCGCTCTTTCGGGCAGCAACCCTGTTCAGGCTCTCCCTTCGATGATCGAAGTTCTCAATCTGGCCCTGCCGTATTTCGGTTTGATCTTCCTCGGCTACGTCTGTGGCCGGGTGAAGCAGATCCCGGATACCGGGCTTGGCTGGATGAATTTCTTCATCGTCTATGTCGCGTTGCCCTGCCTGTTTTACCGGATCGTCGCCAAGACTCCGCTGGAAGAACTGGCCAATGCCTCGTTCGTGCTGGGCACGATGCTGTCCACGCTCATCGCTTTCACGCTGGCCTTCGCCCTGGCCATGATCGGGCGGCGGACCATGCCGCAGGCGACGATTGCCGGGCTCGCCGGTGGCTACGGCAATATCGGATATATGGGGCCGGGGTTGGCGCTTTCGACGCTCGGCGCGGAATCGGCGGCGCCGGTAGCGCTGATCTTCTGTTTCGACAGCATCCTGTTGTTTTCGCTCGTGCCGTTACTCATGGCGATCGGCGGAACGGACAAGCAAGGCTTCTGGAAGTCGGCCGTGCACGTCGTCCGCAGCATCGTGCTGCATCCCTTCATTGTCGCGACGGTGCTCGGCGTATTGTCGGCTGCCATCCACTTCGAGCCGCCGGTCGCCCTCGACCGGCTGATGCAGTTTCTGCAGAATGCCGCGGCGCCCTGCGCCTTGTTCGTACTCGGTGTGACCGTGGCGTTGCGACCTTTTCCCAGGCTGCATTGGGATGTGCCGGCGATCGTGCCGATCAAGCTCGTGCTGCACCCATTGATCGTGTTCTTCGTGCTGAGCTGGCTCGGGCCGTTCAGCGCATCATGGACCTATGCCGCCGTTCTGATGGCCGCCTTGCCGCCGGCGCTGAACGTTTTCATTCTCGCGCGCCAATACGACGTCTGGGTCGAGGAGGCGTCGGGTTCGGTGCTGATCGGCACGATTGTATCGGTCGTCACGCTGACCGGTGTGATGTGGATGATCAAGTCCGGTATGCTGCCGACAAGCTTCTAGCCTTATGATTTCTACGGCAGCATTTCACCGCGCATGAGACGCGGCTGCGACCCGCGCGGCATCACGCCTTCACGCATCACCGCACGGCGCAATGGACCGACCGTGTTCAGGACATGCAGGCCGAGACCGCGCAAGCCCTGGATCGGCAGGAAGCCGGACAGAAGCGAGCGGTTGAGAAGATCGACCGCCATGGTGCGCGTCATCACATCGGCGCGCCGCATGGTGTCGTAGCGCTCCAGCGCTTCCGGCGCGCCGGGATCATAAGAATAATCGGATGCGACTTCGGCAATGGCGGCGGCATCGCGCAGGCCAAGATTGAGACCCTGCGCACCGATTGGCGGGATGCGGTGTGCCGCCTCGCCAATCAGCGCGATGCGGTGTGCCGCCGCGCGTCGCGCGGTTTCGATGGCCAGCGGGAAGATGCCGTGGCCGGCTTCGGCCTTCACCTTGCCGAGGATCGAATGCGAGCGGCGTTCCAGTTCGAGGTCGAGTGCGTCACCGGACAGCGTCTGCAAATGGCGCGCGTCGGCTTCGTTGACCACGCAGACGATGCTGGAGCGGTTGCCGGGCAGCGGTACGGTCGTGAAGGGGCCGGCGGCGGTATGGAATTCGGTCGAGATGTCGTGATGCGGACGTGAATGTTCGACATTGAAGGTCAGCGCGATCTGCGGATAGCGCTGCTCATGCATCTCGATGCCGGCGGCGGCGCGGCAAATTGAATGTCGGCCATCGGCACCTACGGCTAGCCTGGCCGTGATCTCAATCCCGTCCTTTGTGCGAATGGTCACCGCGTCTTCATCGGAGATCACCAACGCCGCTTCACTGTGGAGGATGCGCAGATTGATACGATGCGCCGCTATCGCTTCAAGCGCTGCGATCAGGTCGCGGTTGCGGATGTTGTAGGCGAAAGCGTCGAGACCGATCTCGTCCGCTTCGAACCGGGCCTCCGGTGCACGCCACAGCCGGCCGGTGTCATCGACGATGCGCAGGGTGCGAAGCGGTGCGGCCTTTTCGCGGCAAACCTCCCAGACCCCGAGCGTTTCGAGCGCGGCGATGGAACTGGCGAGCAGGGCTGTGGTTCGGTTGTCGGAGGGCGCCGCTGGTGCCACCAGCACGGTATCAAGGCCGGCGGCCGCCGAGGCGAGCGCTGCCGTGAGGCCCGCTGGCCCGCCGCCGATAACGGCCACTTCTGCTGCCTGTGATGATCCTGCCTGCATTCCGATCCGCCTTTCCGGGCCTTACTTAACGTCGCGATACGCGTCTGGCGAGGGGAACAACGCCATGATCCGGTTGGGGGCCCTATGTGCGTCGAACGGGCTGGTCATCGGCAGGCGATCTATGGTCGGATTGATTGTGCCGCCCATGTCCGGCAACTGAACGGAATACCGAGCGATCATGCTTGCGCTTCTGACAGATCCAAATGCCTGGCTCGCGCTGGTGACGCTCTCGGTGCTCGAGATCGTGCTCGGCATCGACAATATCGTATTCATCTCGGTGCTGATTGCTCGTTTGCCGAGGCGGCAATCCAAGCTTGCTCGGCAGATCGGGCTTGGCCTGGCTTTTGTCTTCCGTGTTGCGCTGTTGCTGACATTGACCTGGATCATGCGGCTCACCGCGCCGGTCTTTTCCGTTCTCGGCAATGAGTTTTCGTGGCGCGATCTGATCCTCATTGGCGGCGGCCTGTTCCTCCTTGCCAAGGGCACCACCGAGATTCATTCCGAAGTCGAAGCCGAATACGAGGACGATACGGATAGCGGCCGCAGTGCCCACGGCTTCACCTGGATCATCGCGCAACTCGTCGCCATCGATCTCGTCTTCTCGCTGGATTCCATCATCACCGCGATCGGCCTCGCGCAGGATGTCGAGATCATGATCGCGGCGGTCGTCGTGGCGATGCTGGTGATGTATTTCGCGGCCGTACCGGTCTCGGCCTTCATCCAGAAATATCCGACCACCAAGATGCTGGCCCTGTCGTTCCTGCTGCTGATCGGCGTCGCGCTGGTGGCTGATGGTCTCGGCTTCCATATTCCGCGCGGCTACATTTACTTCGCGATGGCCTTTGCGGGTGCGGTCGAGGTGTTTAACGTGCTTGCGCTACGAAACCGGCGCAAGCGCCCAAGAGTAAAGGGACGGGAATAGCCTCGACATGTCGGACAGACAGATTGTTCTCATCACCGGCGGCGGCCGGGGGATCGGTGCGGCAACCGCAAGGCTCGCTGCACAACGCGGTTACGATGTTGCGATCAATTACAAAAGCAATGCCGATGCTGCAGCGAAGGTCGTGAAGGATGTCGAAAGCAGCGGTGGCCGTGCCATCGCGGTTCAGGGCGACATGGCGCAGGAGGCCGATGTCGAGCACCTGTTCAAGGCGGTCGATGCGTTCGGTCCGCTGCGCCATCTCGTCTACAACAGCGGTGTCACCGGAAAGAATTCGCGCTTCGAAGCGGTGTCGACGCAGACGCTGCGCGAGAATGTCGATGTCAATGTGATGGGTGCATTCTTTGCCGCGCGCGCAGCCATCCCGCGGCTGTCGACGCGGCACGGCGGGGCCGGCGGCTCGATGGTGTTCCTGTCGTCGGTTCAGTCGAAGCTCGGCGCGGCCGGCGAATATGCATGGTATGCGGCGACCAAGGGCGCGGTGGATTCCCTGACCATCGGCCTGTCGCGCGAACTCGCCGGCGAGGGCATCCGCGTCAACGCTGTCTCGCCCGGACCGATCGATACCGAAATCCATGAGCCCGGTCGCTTGGAGCGGATCGCGCATACGCTGCCGTCCGGCCGGGTCGGCACGCCGCAGGAGGTGGCCGAGGCCATTCTTTTCCTGATCTCGGACAGGGCCAGCTACACCAGCGGCACGATCCTGACGGTGTCGGGCGCGCGCTAGCAGCGCACGCAGCAAAAGTGGGTACCGGTTTCGCGTGCGCGCAAGCCAAGCTCCGCTTGCGTCCGTTCTTTGGGTCCCTATGATCCCCGCCGATTTGAGCGTGCCGGGAGCGCACGCCTTGATGGGAGAATGACGATGGTAGCTGCGGTCCGGGTTCACAAGCATGGCGGTCCCGAGGTACTGACGTTCGAGGATATCGAAGTCGCGGCGCCGGGGCAGGGGCAGATCCGGATCAAGCAATATGCCTGCGGGGGGAACTTCATCGACACCTACTTCCGCATGGGCATGTATCCGTCGCCGGTCGGCCTGCCGTTCGTCTCGGGCAACGAGGGCGCCGGTGAGGTGGTCGCCGTCGGACCTGGCGTCACCGACATCAAGGTCGGCGATCGTGTCGCCTATGTCACGGCGCTCGGCGGC
>JAEYVN010000253.1 GCA_023431725.1 Pseudomonadota bacterium | reverse complement strand
GCTCGCCTGACGCTTCGACGATCAGAGCCGACACAATGGCCAGCGTCAGCGGAATCTTGATGGTGAAAGCCGCGCCTTGCCCCGGCACCGACCGCACGTCGATGGTGCCGCCGATCTGATCGATATTCTTCTGCACCACGTCCATGCCGACACCACGGCCTGAAATATTGGTGATCGTATCGGCCGTCGACATACCGGCAGCAAAGATAAAACGGTGAATCTGCGCGTCGGACATCTTGTTGATATCCGCCTCGGTCGCGAGTCCTGCGGCAAGCGCCTTGGCCGCGATCTTGGACGTGTCGAGTCCGCGTCCGTCATCGGACACATCGACAATGATATGCCCACCCTCATGTCGGGCAGCCAGACGGATGGTGGCACGCTCGGGCTTTCCGCGCGCACGGCGCTCCGCCGTCGTTTCGATGCCATGATCGGTAGAATTCCGCACCATATGGGTGAGCGGATCCTTGATCATGTCGAGGATCTGGCGATCCAATTCGGTCTCTGCGCCCTGCATCTCGAGTTCGATCTGCTTGCCAAGCTCAGACGCCAGATCGCGAACAAGCCGCGGCAACTTTTGCCAGGCATTGCCGATGGGCTGCATTCGCGTCTTCATGACGCCCTCTTGCAGCTCCGCGGTGACATGAGACAGTCGCTGCAGCGGCACCTTGAATTCGGTGTCTACATAGTGACGCGACAATTCCATGAGCTGGTTGCGTGTCAGCACCAGCTCCGACACCATCGTCATCAGGTGTTCGAGGGAATCAACATTGACCCGGATCGAATGGCTCGCGACTTTGCTGTCCGGCACGGCAGCACTCTTGGTCTCGGTCTTTTCCGGTCGCGGCGCCGCGGGCCCCGGCGTTTCGCGAAATGCCCTTTCCAGCTCGTCGAGCGTCGCTTCGCCCGGCTTCAAGGGCCGCTCCAGCACCTGATAAACCAGCGAGCCATGTGTCTGGCGTGGCGGCGCGCCTGCCGCAACGGTCAAGGACATCGCATCCAGACGCTCGATCAGATCGGCATCCGTTCCGTTCGGTTCGCTTTGGTGCTTCTCGAGCGCGTCGAGAATCTCCTTGATGCGATCGAGCGTCGTTAAAATGAGCGAGACGGCGGTTTCGGTGACAGGCATGCCGTCACGGAATTTGCCCATCAGACTTTCGGCCGCATGCGCCAGTGCGGCAAGGCGCGGCAGGCCAAGGAAGCCGCAGGTCCCCTTGATGGTGTGAACCAACCGGAAAATATTGGAGAGAATCTCAGCGTTGTTCGGCTCCTGCTCAAAGCGCACGAGCTCGACGTCAACCGTATCGAGACTTTCGTGAGTCTCGGTCAAGAAGTCTCGCAGCAACTCATCCATGCAAATGGCCTTATGCGCCAGGAAGACTTCCTGGCGCTTCACCGATCCACCAATGGTAGTGTGTTGCTAACCGTTTAATTTTGCGTAAGGGAAAACGAAAGGCGACGCGCCTTTTACCGCTCGTTAACCTGCTCCCACCGGATCAATGGGTGGCGATGACGATCCCGTCGTTGTCGCTGGTTGCTGTGACGCTCAAACCGCAATCCTTGGCCAGCAGGCCCGTGTAGTAAGGCTGCACCGCATGGGCATCGACCGAACCGTCGTGCGAACCGCCGGCAAGGAGATCCGGAACGGCCTGCGGGATCTTGGCGTAACTGCCCGAGGCTGAGATCTTGAACCCCATGGCGTCGCCCTCACCGATCGGATCGACCGTAATCTGGCCACCACGCGGGATCGACTGACCAGCGATCAGAAGCATGTTGAGCAGAAGTTTGACCCGGTTCTTCGCCAGAAGAAGACGTGGCAAATTCCAGCTCAGCTTGGTTTTGTCGTCCTCCAGAAAGCCGCGCGCCACCTTTTCCGCATCCCCGATATCGATCAGCGCGCCCGCAGATCCGGCGGCGCCGAAGGCGATCCGGCAGAATTGCAGCTTGGCAGAGGCCTGCCGCACGCTTTTCTTGATCAGGTCCATCGCGAAAGTCTTGGTTTCCTGATCGGCGTCGTCCTCCATCACCTCGAGCCCATTGACGATCGCACCCACCGGACTGATGAGATCGTGGCAGACCCGCGAGCACAACAAGGCGGCGAGGTCCAGGGATTCGACTTTGGCGACAGATGTGGCAGACATAAATCTGGCTCCGGTGGTGGCGGTGACGGAACGCGAATCACACGATCGTGCGGCACCTGTTCGCTTGATACAACGCACCCGCTGGAACGCCAAGACGCGCGCCTGGACCAAATTTCACGCCAAATCATGACAGACGATAGCCGTTTCACCGATCCGTCCCTGCTCGATGCGCTCACCGACATTGCATCACAAGCGGGAGCAGCCATTCTGCGCATACGCGAACATGGAATCGTTGCGCGCACGAAGTCTGATTCAAGTCCGGTTACAGATGCCGACGAAGCTGCCGAAGCGATTATTCTCGACGGCCTGACGCAAGTTCTCCCTGGCGTCGGCGTGGTCTCGGAGGAAATCGCCTCGCGCACGGAAGTTACGCAGGTTCCGGACCCGTTCATTCTTGTCGATCCTCTCGACGGCACGCGCGAATTCGTCGTGGGCCGCGACGAATTCACGGTCAATATCGCGATCATCGAACATGGCCGACCGGTCGCCGGCGTCGTCGCTGCGCCGGCACTCCAGACGATCTGGCGCGGCATCGTGAACAAAGGCGCCGAGCGGATTATCTTGCCCCCCGGCCTGACCGCAAACACCGCAACGGATCGATTGGCACTGCACACAGCGGCCTACGGTGGCGGCGCATGGCGTGCGTTGGTGAGCCGCTCTCATCTCGATCCGGAGACCGAAAAATGGCTGTGCCGGTTCGCGGCTGTCGAGCGAATGAATTGTGGTTCGTCGATCAAGTTCTGTCGGATCGCGGAAGGCAAAGCGGATGTGTATCCGCGACTGGGGCCCACATCGGAATGGGATATCGCGGCCGGCGATGCGGTGCTCAGTGCAGCGGGCGGTGTGGTCCTGACGCCGGTTCGCAAACCGGTCCGTTACGGCCAAACCGAAAACCGTCTGAAGGTGCCGTCCTTCATCGCCTGGAGCCATCCAGACGATGCCACCAGATATTCGGCTTCGTGACCGCTACGGCGCGAGCAGCCTTCTGACCGAAGGCCAGTTTGCCTCGGCCTTCCTCGCGCTGTCCTCCGGAGCCGCCTCGAACGTCTGTTTCGCTTCGGCGGAATAGAACAGAAACAATCGCTGATTATGGACCGTGAAGAGCTCGGGGTGACCGGGACGCGCGATACCTTCTGACACGGCCACCGGATCATAACCGCCGAATTGCGGCATGTAGACATCCGGGTCCTTGGCAAAGGCCGCCTGATTGCCCTCGTTGGCAAAGCGCCAGGCGGCGCCGGCGCGTCTCACCTCCAGGTCGTCCTTGCCGATCCTCGCCTTGCCATCGGTAAAATACGCGACCGGATCAAACCCATAGATCGCCAGACCTGAATTCGGATCGGCGACTATCATTTCCGTGGTGGCGGCCAGGACGCGGCTTCCCTGCGGCGTCCCGAGGCTCAGCAGCCCGCAAACACCGAGACCGGCCAGAAAGGCCCACAGATACGGACGTTGACGGCCCAGTGTTGTCATGATTCGGTCAGATAAGTGTTCCGATTCGGATGCTTGTAAATGACAGCATTCGCATGAGTAACCGGTTAAACGGCCGGACGATTTCAATCCTGATGGAGCACCTGATGCGCTCGCTTTTTCGACTTCTCGCGGTCGTCACCTGTCTTGCCGGAGCTTTCGTGCAGCCGGCCGTGGCGCAGCAGCAGCAGGGCCAGTACTCGTCGAACGAGATCATCGATTCCGGCCACCGGTTTTTTGGCACCGTCTCGCGCGGACTGGCGCAGGTGGTGGAGAAAGCCTTCAGCCAGTTCGGGCAGCCGAACGGCTATATCCTCGGTGAAGAGGCCAGCGGGGCCTTCGTCGCCGGCCTGCGCTATGGTGAGGGGACGCTCTACACCAAGAACGCCGGCGACCTGCGCGTCTTCTGGCAGGGGCCTTCGATCGGGTTTGACGCCGGGGGCGAAGGCGCCCGCACCATGATGCTGGTTTACAACCTGCCCTCGACCGAAGCGATTTATGAGCGTTTTGGCGGCATCGACGGATCCGCCTATTTTATCGGCGGCTTCGGCATGACGGCCCTAACCGCCAACAACGTCGTTCTGGTTCCGATCCGCTCGGGCGTCGGACTGCGGCTCGGGGCCAATCTGGGCTATCTGAAGTTCACCCCCAAGGCGACCTGGAACCCGTTCTAATCTTCTCTGATAACTTGGGAATTCTCTTTCCCGCGGGGCCTTGGCCGGTCTAGGTTAGGCCGCGCGGCACTGGCGAAATGGCAGGCCGCCATCACATTCGTCCCTACCATCTAAGTCACGCCCGTCGGAGTTCCGGTCATGATCGAGCCGGCCATGTATTTCGGCATCGGCTTCCTGGTTGCGAGCCTGCTGGGGCTGATTTTCATTCCTCTGGTCCATGCCCGGGCGGTGCGCCTGACGATGCGGCGGGTCGAGGCGGCCACCCCGCTTTCGATGGCGGAGATCCAGGCCGACAAGGATCAGTTGCGCGCCGAATTCGCCATGTCGACCCGGCGCCTGGAAATGAATCTGGAGCAGCTGAAGGCCAAGAGCACGAGCCAGTCGGCCGAACTCGGCAAGAAAAACGACGCCATCAACCGCCTGAAAGTCGATCTCGGAGAGAAATCAGCGGCTATTCTCGCGCTTGAAGCCCAGGAAAAGGCCCTGAGGGAGCAGATCAGGACGACCGAAGAGGAACTGTCCAGCAAGACGAACAGTCTGCAGGAAACGAGCCGTAATCTGTCCGACAAGGAAGCCGAGCTCGCGCGCATCAGTTCCGACCTCGGGGAACGGACCGCAACGACCGAAAGCCAGCGCGTCGAAATGATCTCGCTGAAAACGCAGATCGAGGCGCTCAAGGTGCGGATCGGCGACTACGAACAGGACATCAAGAAGACGGAAGATCGTCTCGCCAGGGAACGCACGGAGTCCGCCAGGATCAATGCAGACCTGAGCGCCGAACGCATCAAGGTCGAAAATCTCGGACAGCGCATCAGTACGCTCGAGCAACAACTCGAGGCGCAGAAGATCGAAACGGACCAACTCAGCAAGCGTGCGGCTGAACTCGATATCCGCATTGCCGAACAGGCGCGTCTGCTGGTCGAGCGCGAATATGAGTGCGAGCGGTTGAAGACCGAGCTCGAGAACGCCCGCCGCACGGGATTCCATCTGCGCGAGGAAATCGCAACCTCATCAAGTCAGCTGAAAGAGTCGATCCGCAACCTGACGGCCGAAAAGGACGTGTTGCAGCGGGAGCTTGGCGTTGCGATCGGCGAGCGCTCGAAATTGCAACTCGAGCTTGGCGCCATGAAGCGCGAAGCCGAGGCCAGCTGGGCCGCAGAGCGGGTCGAGAATGCCCTGCTGCGCGAGCGGATCAACGACGTGGCTGCCGAAGTCGTGAAGCTGGCCGTCACGCTCGAGGGTCCGAATTCACCCATCGAGGCAATCCTGGCCTCGGAGAATGTGCCGGCCCGCAAGCCCGTCAACGGGACCGTCCAGGCGACAACGAGCGAAGATTCCAAGCGCAATCTGGCCGACCGCATGCGCGCGTTGCAAAATCACGCCTCACGCCT
>JAEYVN010000245.1 GCA_023431725.1 Pseudomonadota bacterium | reverse complement strand
CAGCTTGGCCCACGACAGATCCTCGCTCGCGCAGCACAGTTTCATCGGAAAAAGAAGAAGCGTTGAAATGGTGCCGATGACAGGCACTGATGCAACATAGGCGCATCCCGACCGAAGATTGCGCAATCATCGTGCTGGCCGAGGCTCGCCTTATGTCATAAAATGCAGCGACAATGCGGCATCATGTTTTGCCCCTCTTGTCCTGCACATAACTTGTCCTTTGAACTCGGCTCAGATGCCCGATATGGAATATCGTTTCCAACGCTGATCAGCAGGATTCGCAAAGATGCGGCAAAGCGCGCCACACCATGCATCAGGCAAAGCCAAAACGGGCAAGCACCCGGCAAAGACAGCCAGTTCCCCTCAACCGGTCGTTTCGCTGAAGGAACGCGCCTATCAGCTGATCAAACATCGCATCATCACCTGCGCCTTCAAGCCGGGAGAAAGCCTGAACGAAGCCGTCGTCGCGGATATGCTGGGTCTCGGGCGCACGCCGGTGAATCAGGCCTTCGATCGCCTGAGGCTGGAATCGCTGGTCGACGTCCTGCCGCGCAAGGGCATTGTCGTGCGCCACATCGATTTCGACGAGGTTCTGCAGATCAGCGAAGCGCGGGCACTCAACGAGGCATACGCCATTCGTCTCGCCGCCGAGCGCGCAACATCGGCCGAATTGGCCGCCATGCGGGAGGTTCTCGCCGAAACCGCGCGCCTTGATGACGACGTCGAGCGATTCATAATGCTGGACCGCGAATTCCACCTGTTGATCGCCGGCGCCACACGCAATGATGTCCTGTCAGACATCCTTCTGAATTTGAACGAAAGATCGTTACGGCTTTGGTCGATATCGCTGGCCGATGAGACGCACAAGGCGAGCGTAAACACCGAGCATCACAATATCTTCATGGCCCTTTGCCATCGCGATCCCACAGCTGCCGAGCAGGCGATGCGCCACCACATCGATTCCTTCCGCCAGACCATTCTTAAACGGCTGTCCGATCCGCAGAGCCATTCAGATCAAGGCTCGGAAGCATCGGCCAAGCGAAAGACTGCGCTGTCCCTCCAGAAATAAGCCAGGCGACGGCCGCAAGCCGCCGTCGGGCCAAAAGCAGCGACTGCCGGTGACTCGCCTCACCGCGTCGGCGGCGCAGGCGAGTCATAGCAACGTCAGTTACGGGATACGGGCGCGCGACTGCTGGACGATATTCTTCATGCGGGCGGATTCGGTCGCAACGAACGCCTTGAACTCCTCCGGCTTATCGGCAATCACCGTCAGCCCCAGTCCTTCAAGACGTGCGGTGACCGTCGGATCGCGCAAGGCGTCAACGAATGCCTTGTTCAGCTTCTCGATGATGTCCTTGGGCGTTGCGGCCGGCGCGACGAAACCATACCAGATGCCCGCTTCAAGCTCAGGAGAACCGGCCTGCGGCGCCGACGGAACCTGCGGCAGTTGCGGCGCGGGCGTCTTGGCCGTCACCACGATGCCCTTGAGGGCGCCGCTGCGAACATGTTCGACCACGTTCGAGAAATTATCACAGATCATCGACACGCGGTCACCCAGAACATCCTGCAGAGCGGGCGCTGGTCCCTGGTAGGGAATATGCACAATATCGACACCTTCCAGCACCTTGAGCGTCTCACCGCAGATGTGGCTGGTGCTTCCATTGCCAGCCGAAGCAAACGACAGCTTGCCGGGCCCTGCTTTTGCCAGCGCTATCAATTCCTTCAGGCTGTTTGCTTTCACCGAAGGATTGACGACGATCATGTTGGGCGTCGATGCTGCATTGACGATCGTAGCGAAGTCCTTTTCAGGAGAATATTGCGGCTTCTCGTAGATCCACGGATTGATCGCCAGCACGCCCGTCGTCGCCATCAGAAGCGTATAGCCGTCGGGCGCCGCTGTCGCGACGCGCGTTGCACCGATTGAACCATTGGCACCGGGCCGATTTTCAACGACGACCGAAACACCGAGCGACTTTGCCATCAACGGCCCCAAGAGCCGCGGGATCATGTCGCTCGAACTGCCGGCGGGGAACGGCACAACGATCGTGATCGGTCGGTCAGGATAATTCGCTGCACCGGCGGGCACGACCGCGAAAGCGACGAGCAGGGCCGCCGCGCATGCAGAAATGGCACTTTTCACGTTCATAGTAGGATCCTTTTTCGATACTGAAAACACTGAGCCGGCTCCCCGCGTCTTCTTCCGTTACATGCGGCGCCGACGATCAATCGAAGGCCGCTCTTTCCTTCGGTTTCTCTCCCAAGGAACATCATCGCGTCAGACGACGCACCCGATCACTACGCGGCTTGAGCGACAAGCGGCGCGATCGCCGACGCGATCGCCAGGATCTCCCTGTCTCCGCCGGCTGGGCCCGCCAGCATGAGCCCGACAGGCGCTTCATTCGGCTTATGGACCGGCAGTGAAATGGCACAGCCATCCATCATGTTGATGAGGGTGCAATTTCGCAACGACAGGAGATTGGCGCGTCCGTAGGCGGAATCATCCGTCTCGAGATCAGCAATTGGCGGCGGCGTCATTGCAACCGTCGGCAACACGATTGCATCGTAGGATTCGATGCGCCGCGTCGTGCGCTGAATAAGCGACTCCCTGGCAGCCAGCAGATCAATGTAATCGGCGGCACTCTGCTCTATCCCGCGCTCGATCCGGATTGAAACACGCGGGTCGTAGCGGTCCCGTCGCTCCGACAACAGACGACGATGCCACGCATAGGCTTCGGCCGCTGTAAATCCACCCTTGGAGTTGATGGCGGCGACCTCATCGAATTCGGGAACAGGAACGCGATCGATCCGGGCTCCCTTGGCAGCCAACAGGCTCAAGGCCTGTTCGAAAGCGGTCGCCACCGCATCATCGAGATCTTTCAACGCAACGCCGACGGGCACCGCAAGGCGCAGATCGTCAATCTTTGGCTGCGGCAACGGCAGCACCGGGCTATCCGACAGAACCGCATCGATAATCGCACAACAATTGACCGTGCGCGCGATCGGACCGATGGAATCGAGATGCGACGAGAGCGGCAAGGCTCCCTGCAACGGCACGCGACGCGCCGTTGGCTTGAAGCCGACCAGCCCGGTGAAGGCCGCGGGAATGCGGCACGAACCGCCGGTGTCGGTGCCGAGCGCCGCATGCGCCATACCGTCCGTCACCGAAATCGCCGCACCCGAGGAAGAGCCGCCGGGAACATGTCCTTGATCGCGGCGCCACGGGTTACGCGGCGTACCGTAATGCGGATTGATGCCGAGCCCCGAATACGCAAACTCGGTCATGTTGGTCCGACCGATCAGGATGAAGCCTGCGCGTCTCAGACGTGCGACGGTCACCGCATCCGCGGATGCCGCCGGCGCATCGCGCAGGACAACCGAGCCCGCGCAAGTGACCTGTCCTTCGATATCGAACAGATCCTTGATCGAGACCGGAATGCCGGCAAACGGCGACAACGGCGCGCCCGCCTTGCGCAATCCATCCATTGCGTCAGCAGCCAGTCTGGCCGCGTCGCTGTCGAGACGCGTGAAGACACGCGCCCCCTCGCCTGCCTCATCCGTCGCGCGTGCCAGGCATTCCTCAACCAGATCACGTGACGTGGTGCGGCCGGTCGCCAGCCCGTGTGCGAGTGCTTCCAGCGTTGGTCCGTTATTCATGGCTCAAAGACCAACGATCAAACCGGGTCGAAATAGTGAATCTCAAGCAGGATGCAGCCCTTCTCCGACTTGAACGGACCGTGGTACGCACCCGGCGGACGGCAGGCATAGGTGAAGGGGCTGAACGACTCGCCGCCCTGACCCTTGTCGTCATTGCCGACCGTCAGGTCGCCAGACACAAGGAAAACCTCTTCCCAGTAATCGTGCACGAAGGGTGCCGTCGTGTACTCACCGGCATCGAAGCGCAACAACCGCGTCCTGGTGCCGCGCTTGTTCACCTCGTCCAGAGCACCCGCGAGAATTTTCTGCTGAATGCCGGACGGATAGCCCGGCGGGACTTCCC
>JAEYVN010000341.1 GCA_023431725.1 Pseudomonadota bacterium | reverse complement strand
CCGTTGAGGGTATCGGTGCCGTTGCCGCCCTCAAGTATGTCGCTGCCGGCGTTGCCGTTGAGAGTTTCGGCACTGTCGTCGCCGATGAAATGGTCGTCCCCGCCAGCTCCGTTGAGGGTCGTCGGCTCGCTGCTCGTGAGATTGGCGTCGAAACGATCACCGACGACGCCAGTCGGGTCAGAGAACACGGTATGCTCGTTGCCGAGATCGTCGGTATAGGTCACACGCGCTCGGACAATTCGGCCGCCAAAGTCGCCACTCGTGCTGGTGCTGCTATTGTTGTCCGTTGGGATGGTCCAGTTCAGACCGGTAGCGCCCGGAACATCGGTCCACGATGCTCCGCCATTGCTTGAGTATTGCCACTGATAGGCAATCAGGCCTTCCTCGAAGGCGTCAGTGATGCCGTCGGCATCGTCGAACGCGACGGTCATGGTCAGCGTCTGGCCTTCAGTCGGAGACATGTCGCTGATCAGGAGTGGTCCGACCGGCTGATCGTTGGTGCCAACGACCATGTCCGTGGTGAGCGACATCACGGTCTCGGTGACACCGCCGGCGTCGACATAGGTGCCGACGACACGGATGCGCAGGCCGGTATGCTCGTCGCCTGGCGTGAAGGTCGTGCCAAAGGCGCCCGGGATGTTGATATAGTCGCCGGTGCCGTCGTTACGTTCGATCTGCCAGCGGAACGTCATATTGGGCACGTTGCCGACGCCAACTGGACCCGGGTTGTTGGCGTCATAGACGTTGTTGGCGTTGACCTTGAGTTCGACCCCTTCCGTGGCGGGCAGACCAAGAATGGTCAGCCGCCCGACGGGCTCGTGATTGCCCGATTGCTGGAGCACCACGGTCTGGTCGGAGAACTGGATGCGCTCGATGCCGATGAGGGTATCGACGCCCTCGTCAATCTGCGGATCGACCTCCTCCATCTCACGCCGCGCCACACGAACCTTGCCGTCCTCGAACTCGGTGATTTCGTACCAGTCGCGGTTGCCGGCGAAGATCGCCGTGTCGATGTTGTTGGACGGATCCTCATCGTAGAGGATCTCGCGATGAATGTGCATCTGGCTCGGGACGATGACCCGCGCCATCATCAGGTCATAGAGTGACTTGCCGACCCAGCTAGGATCAGCAGCGTCCGAAGCAGTGAAGACATGCTTCAGCGTATCGACGGTCGCGATCTCGTTGGCGGCACTATTGGCCTGGCCAACCACCTTGCCGCCCACAATCTCCTGCCCGGTGATGCGGATGCGGACGTTCAACCAGGCGTCGCCATGGATGAAGTCGTCGCCGCCGCGGCCTTCAAACGTGTCGTTGCCGTCGCCGCCGATCAGGATGTTGCCGGCCTTGAAGGCGATGAGGTCCTCGAGATCGCCGGTATAGCCGGCCGGAATATCGGGGATGAGGTTGCCGAGCAGTTCACGCAGGCCTTCGATGCGATTGACGCCGGCCTGCGTCAGCTCGTGGTTGGTCATGTCGAGTTCGGTCTCGATCTCCTCCTTGCTCCCACGATCGTCGCCCCTGAGCACGTCGTTGTGGATCCAGCCCGAGAGTGCTTCGGTCTGGTCGAAGCGGTCGCGCAGGATGTCGTCGGCCACCGTGGTGAAGATCGGGATCCGCATGTCGGAGTCGGCGGCGATCCGGTTGCCCTTGTGGATGGCCCAGTCGAAGCCGAACATGCCTTCGTTGCGCATCACGGACTCGCCCTGGACCATGATGTCGTCGCCGGACTCCATGTCGAAGTCGTTCTCGTTCTCACCCGCGAACGCAACGTCATGGCCGATGATGGTCGAGTTGAAGAACAGCTCGGAATTGTCACCGTTCAGAACGTCGAAGCCGTCGCCACCCTCCATCCAGTCATCGCCCTCGTTGCCGAGGATAAAGTCGTGGTCGGCGCCACCGAGGATGAAGTCGTCACCCTCGCCGGCGAACACTTCGGTGCCGTCGACGCCGACGAAGAAGACGTCCTTGCCATCGCCGCCCATGAGCACGTCGAGGCCGTTGGAATTGGCGATGATGTCGTCACCATCCTCGCCCTTGATGAAGTCCCCGGTATCGCCGGAGTCGGTGATGATGTCGTTGCCGGCGCCGCCGATGATCAGGTCGACGCCCGCGCCGCCCTCGATCCGGTCATCGCCACCGCCGCCCCAGATGGCGTCGTCACCGAAATCGGCGATGATGGTGTCGTTCCCCTCGGAGCCGCCGATGATGACGTGCTCCCCGCCCATGAAGCGGATGTAGTTCTTGTCTGCGGTTTCGTCGTGAGCGGTCAGCAGGTTGTCGCGCTGCACCTTGGTCATGCCGATGGCGTTGAGGTGCGCGTCGTCGTGCTCGGGATCGTCCTCCACCTGCTTGGCACGGTCGATGTTGAGCACGTGGTCATGCTTGGCGAAGGGGTCAACGCCGGTACGGAACTCGCTCTCGATATCGTCGTCCGTGCCGCGGATGCCATCCGGGCCGGGGGCGACCATGTCCGAATTAATGGCGACCAGCTTGGAGAAGGCGTTGTTCTCGAGCTCGTTAAGCAGGTTCAGGCCCTGGGTGCGGGTGAGATAGTAGAACCGGTCGAGATCCTGCAGCATCTCCATCTGCGCTTCGAACACGGCGTTGAAGGTCGAGCCGAGCATGCCGCCGAACGGCATCTTCTTCTCGGCGAGGCCGCCGATCCACAGGTCGATGTCGTTGAGGCCGGAAGTGTCAGCGTTCCAGGTGCCAAGGCTGTTCAGGAAGGCGAGACGGTCGGTATAGGTCACACCATTGATGGTGACGTCACCAACGGCTCCCCCGTCGCCGAGCACGAGCAGCGTAGCAGCGGCACGTTTTTCCTCGACTGTGGCATCCTCGAGCAGAACCAGGGATGCATGCTTGCCGTAGGCGGCGATGAAGTTGATGACCGAAGCCGGATTCTTAAGGTTGGCGGCGAACTCCGACCAGCTTTCATAGGGCTTGACGAAGGTCGAGGTGGTTGCGGCGTAGAGCTGCTCGCGCGCCTGGTTCAGCGTTGGCATGCCGGTGTCGCGGCCGCGGGAGATGTTGATTGCGGCCAGATCGAGCGGCAGGCCGAGCAGGTTGGTGCGAAGAGCATCGACGATGAACTCGTCGATCTCGTTGCCCCGAACCTGCGACATGCCGCGGAAAATCGCGCCGGCCGCCTGGTCATGCGAGATCGTGCCGTTCTGGTCGAACGCGACGGGATTGAGGAACGCCTCGATGAGGCCGATGTTGTTCCCCCACCCGTCGAGAAGCGGATTGCCAGCATTGTCCAGTATAGGGTTGCCGTTGGCGTCGAGCAGTTGGACCGCCGTGCCGTCCTGCTCGTAGCGGATCGGATTACCCTGTGCGTCGAGGAATAGCCGGGAAATCTCTTCGGTCAGCATGGAGTGGCCGAAGCGATAAACCACATGGGCAAATTCGGCGAAGATGGCCGGGTCGATGTCGGTCTGCGTGTTGAACACAAACAGGTCGATCATCGGCTGCACCTTGCGGCCGAATTCCTCGAAGACGAGGTGCTGGTATTGCATCTCGGTGGCGAAGCGTGCCGTCTGGAACAGGCGCTCGCCGTCCCAGTTCAACGTCTGCGCGTAGTTCGCGAGAGCGACGCCACCGGTGGGAATGTCAGCCACCTGAGCCGGCGTCAGCTCCGTGAGCAACCATTCATTGATGAAGTCAATATCCTTGGACTTCAGGATTTCGAGCTGGGTCACCGCCACCTGGCGGTTGTGCTCGGAATGGAAGACGTGGTGGACGGCAGTTAGGCCGATATTCTCGTTACCACGCCCGTCACCGGTGACGAAGTGCTTGTCCAGCAACTCATTGTCGTATTCGGTATTGCGGCCGGTGAGCGGATTGAACTGGACCGCGTTGCCGGCGGGATCGACCTGGCCGACCGGAACGCCATCGGTTACCAGAATGCCATTCGTATCGAGGACCGGCACCGCATTGTGGGCGATGTCATCGAGGAACGAGTGCGAGGTACGCACCGGTTCGGTGCCGCCAGTGGCAGGATTGAGCTTGACGGGATTGTCCGGCGTCCCGCTCATGGTGATGTCATCGGTCGTGTTGGGGATGCCGTCGTAGCCGATGTTGATGATGACCTGCGCGAAGCCGGTCACCGGGTCGGGAATGAACTTGCCGTAGAGGTCGGTCCGGATCAGGGGGATGTTGAAGACGTCACGGTCGGTCAGCTCGATGCCGAGAAACTCCAGGGCATTTTCCTTGACGTCCTTCCAGGTGGGCAGGCCGCCGTGCTCGCCGTCGAGCAAGCGCCCTGTCGCGACGATCCTGCCCGTGACCGGGTGCTCGGCATACTCGCGCAGGAAAACCTGGTGCGAGGGGTGGGACGTGTAGGTCTGGTTCTGGTCGATGAACGGTGTGGTGGTGTTGACCGCCTCGCGCTGCGTGTCGTCCGCCGTGCCGAGCACGCCGTCGGCGCCGGGGCCTGCGACCTGGGTTGCGCGCGTCAGCACCATAAAGTTGGTGAAACCGCCGGGCACATAGAGCGGATCGTCAGGCTGCAGCGGCACATAGATGGTGCCGTCGCCGCCCTTTGAGATCAGATCGAGGCCGTGATCGAAGAACTGGCCGAAGAACGTCATCCAACCATTGAACGGCGCTGACAGGCCCTCGTCGGGCGCGACGTTGGGAATCTTGAGTGAGGTACCGTCGACTTCGAACTCGATGCCAAGATCGGTGGCGGCGAGGTCCAATGCCGCCTGCGCCCCTATCGCAGCGTTGTTGGGCGCAATCGCCTGCCCGATGGCCTCTTCCAAGCCGCTCTCAACCGTGGATCGAATACCATTCAACTGTCCGGCAGTTGCCATATCCGGCGGCACCTTTGCGAGCGCAGCTGCGATTGCCGCGTCGACATCGTCGAGTGTCTTTTGCCAGCTTGCCACGCGTGCATTGGCGACCTTAGCGACGTGCAGTAGCGCGAAAGGCTCGGTGACCGAGGCCATCTTCGCGGTGAGGTCGCCCTCGTGGCCGGCGTAGCGCAGCGCAGCAATGAGCGCCGCGGGGTTGTTCGGACTCTGATCGACGATCAGGTTGGAGATGATGCGCGGATCGGCATCCGCGATGTTGCCGCCCGTGCCGGGCGTCTCGCCGCCGCTGTTGTAGTTGCCGTCCACGATGGTGGGAGCCGGCTGCGAAGGCCCGTCCGGATCAAAGCTGTCCCCGTCGGTCTCGTTACGCCAGTGCGGATCGAACATGCGCGGCATGGTCTGGTCGGCGGCGCCCCAGAGTTCGCGGCCCGGGATGATATTGTTGTAGGTGCCATCCACCGTGCGCAGACCGTAAGGGAGGTGCGGCTGGCTTATCGCAAGTTGGCCTTCGGTCCCGTAGACTCCGTTTGCGTCAACACGGATCTCATTCAAAGGAATCCCGCTAGAGTGGGCTTCGGCGATCTTGATCTGCTTCAGGATGAATTCCAGATCGTGCAAATTAAGTTTGACCGCCATAACCAACTCCCACCGTTTGCTGAGACCGGCGCAGTTTTATGAACCCACGCGCAGTCGGTGACTGTCGGCCAAAGTTAGGACGTCAGTGGCGCCGAGAATATTTCCTGGGGTCGCATGTTTTCAGGAGACAAAGGACCTACGCGGCTGGGCACCATTTCCAGACCAATGGCAGGTCTCCAATCAGACCTTAGTCCGAGCTAGACTGCGGTGGCGGCGCTATTCGGCGGCTGCACCATTGCAGATCATACCAGTCCGTCGCTAGGATACAGCGGCACGGATCGCCTTGCTCAATAAAGAAAATAGCTCGCTCGGCAGGACCATCGCTTGGTGCACAGATGGAGTTCAGTATTTCACCAGCCGTGAGCCGCAAGGTTCCCTCCAAAGCCGAGGGGTCGGAAAACGGCCTCACGAGTCGACTGGGGCCCACTCTCAGACCGGGCGTTTTCTCCCAATTCGTTATTGCCGCAGCAATTACGATATTTGTTTCCATGGGAGCTCTCTCGTATTTGATCTCTGGAATCGCACGAGAAGGCCTTCTCAGGAACGCCGCCGACGAAGGCGTTTCCATGATCAGGATTTTCATTGAGCCAATCGCACAGGAGCTCGAGAGCTCTGCAGCATTCTCGAAAGAAGCGATCGAGCGCCTGAACAGATTATCCGCCAATGAGTTGCGTGGACGCGTCCTACTTATCAAGATATGGACACCCAATCGCATTGTCGCTTATTCGACAAATCGAGACCTCATTGGAAAATCTCTGCCCACAACGAGACACCCGCGCGTTATGGCGGGCAAAGTTATCGCTACGTTTGACGACATCCATGACGCACGGACAGACTTCGGATACGAGCCGGACATGCCATTGATCGAGGTTTATTCGCCGATCTACAAATCAGGAACCAAGAATATCATTGCGGTTGGTGAAGTATATCTCGACGGAGACCTGATCGCCGACGAAGCGCGAGCGATCAGGAACGCGACAATTGCAATAGTCTTCACTGTTACGTTGCCTATGGCGGCAATTCTATTTTTCTTTGTCTATCGGTCCAATGCAACGACCCTCAGTCATCGCGAGGCTCTCGTTCAAAAAATGACGGAAGCTGAAGCTCTGGCGCGACAAAACGATCGGCTTAGGCGCGTGGCAGAGGACACCCAACTCACAATCGCTCGCTCCAACGAACAATTGCTAGGAGAGCTCGGTCAGAATTTGCATGACGGCCCCGTTCAGCTTCTCTGCCTGTTAATGCTGAAGGCATCCCTTCTGGAAGAGACGATCAAGAACAAAAGCGGCGAAATAAGCGCAGATGCAGCCCTGAAGATCGGTCAGCTGACTGACTTGATCTCGCAAATACTCGTCGAAGTACGAACGCTTTCCAGCGGCCTGGTTCTTCCAGAACTGGAAGGATTGGACCTCACGAAAACTTTGGAACTTGCGATCAGCCGACATCAGGACACAACGGGATCGGGCGTTGTTTTTCACACCGATCAGTTGCCGGATGTCTCACTTCCGCTTCGGATCTGCCTCTACCGTGTCGTGCAGGAAGGCCTCAACAACGCGTTTCTGCACGCAGGGGGGAGAGGGCAGAAGGTGAGCGCCTCGGCTGATAGTCGGGTCATCACAGTTACGGTTGAAGACAGCGGCGCTGAAAGCAATGGCAATTTGGTATTTGCTCGCAAATCGACAGGGGGGCTTGGGCTGCGAGGTCTTCGCACTCGCGTCGAAGGCTTCCAGGGAACCCTCGAATTAAACGCGCGTCCAGAGGGCGGCACTATCCTGAACGTCCAACTCCCGCTCTCGGAGCGAAAGTAGATCCCCGCGAAGCCGTTAACGTTAGTTTCCGACAGGGGGCTTGCAAAGACACGAAATACACGCATCATTCTGATAGGTAGTGTTTACAGCACTGCACCGATTTTATTTGCAGCGCTGTAATAGTGGCTTTGCGTATGCGGCCCGGGCGAGCCGTTTGCGTGTGATCTCGAGCGCTTTATGACTGAACTGTCCGTCGCATTTGTCGATGATCATCCGGCCATGTTAGCCGGCATGTCGACGGTCTTTGCAGAATTTTCCGGATCACACATCTCCGCAGTGGGGGCGTCGGCTCAGGACATCATCGACATCGCCGTCAAACACAAGCCTGATATCATCATCGCCGATCTCTGCATGCCTGGAAACGTCTACGACGCGATTGCGCTCGTCAGCAAGATTTCGTCCAAGACGAAGGTCATTGTTTTCACGGCTTCAATTGCCGTGGATACCGCTTTGCGTGCGCTTGACGCCGGCGCGAGCGCCTACGTTCTGAAGGGCGCAAAGACGCAGGATTTGCTGAAAGCGGTTCGCAGCGTACAGGCTGGCGAGCTCTATATTACAGAAGGATTCGCAAATCAGGTGGTCGCTGCTCTAAGCGGCGGCGCCCCATCCGGAGACGACGCATCATCCATCAAACTCAATTTCCGGGAAGAGCAAATCGTCAAACGTTTGCTCCACGGAAAGACCAACAAAGAGATAGCCGACGAACTCTGTCTCAGCCACAAGACAGTCAAATATTACATGACTGTCTTGATGCAGAAGTTACAGGTTCGCAATCGCGTTGAGATGGCCCTCGCTGTTCAGCGCCTTTATGAGAAGCCAAGCCTGCCGCTTAACAGTTGACGCCAGCCTCCCGTAGAGCGCTTTGTCGGGTTAATCGCCCCTACCCCGGGTTCGACATCGATTATGCGCAAGTAAAAAATCTAATATTTGGCAACCTCTGGCGATGCTTATCGAATACGATTTCGTCACAAGCGAAAGGGATGTACGTGCTTTGGACCGTTGCTGCACCGTATTTCGCGGCCGGAACGGGTGACCCCCGCTGGATCGACGATTTCGTACCGCCCGGCAGCGATCGCTTCCGAAAAATGAAAGTGCCTGGGGGATCGAACGACACCTGGCACAGCCGCGCCGGTCGTGGGACGCCGCTAGCCGGATGGACCCGGACGTGGCGTCATTCGGCCGCCGCCTTGGCCGGTACCGACGGTTTGGTTACGGTCTTCCCACAGTTGGCTCTCACCGGCGCCATTCAACGTGATCTCTATTATCGGCGCACGCCGATTGTCGCGTGGTGTTTCAACCTTGGTGCTTTGCCGACTGGGGCTAAGCGGGCCGCAGCGCGCATCGCGATGAAACGGATCGAACGCATAGTCGTCCACTCTTCTGGCGAAGTGCCCCTCTTGCAGGAATTCCTTGGGACAGCGGACGGTGTGGTCCAGTTCGTGCCGCTGCAACGCGCGCCGATTCCAGTGCTAGCCGCCGAGAATGAGGTGCAGCCTTTCATTGTGGCGATGGGGTCGGCCAATCGCGACTATCGCACGCTCTTTGAAGCCGCGCGACGGACGAAATTGCCGCTGACCGTTGTGGCAGCGCAGCGCACTGTCGAGGGATTGAATGCCCCGCCCAATGTCACCGTGCTGTCCAATCTAACGGCCGAGGCGTGCTGGGAGTTGGTGCAAAAGGCACGATTCAGCGTGGTGCCGTTGGCTGATGTCGAGGCAGCCTCTGGGCAAGTGACGGTAATCGAGGCCATGCGAATGAACCGAGCCGTCATCGCCACGCGATCGATGGGTACCTTAGACTACGTCGAGGACGGCGTAACCGGCGTACTCGTGCCGCCGATGGATGTCGAGACGCTGTCAGCGGCCATGGAGCGGCTGTGGTACACCCCCGCCGAGCGCCACAAGCTCTCGACGGCAGCGTCCGAATTCGCGGAGCAGGTTCTCTCGGATACGGCGGCTGGGCGGACTCTCGCTCGCATCCTCAAGGAGGCCAGGGACGCCCGTTCGTGACGTCCTGCGTAGCGTAAACAGCCAATACTGTACGTCGCATAATGGCTAGTTGACGATGTCCGAGGCTTGCATCCGGTAGCCCACGCCCGTTTCTGTCAAAATATATATCGGGCGCTCAGGATCGATCTCCACTTTCTGCCGGAGTTGCCGCACGTACACACGCAGATATTGTGCATCGGTCGAATCGTCCCACAATTCGCTCATCAAAAATCTGTGCGTCAGCACCTTTCCCGCGTGCTGCACAAGAACACGCAACAAATCATACTCCTTGGGCGAGAGTTTCACCTCGTGACCACGTAGCTTAACCACGCGGCGCACTAGATCGACCGACAGTTCGCCGACGCGAAAGATCGGCCGTTCGCCCTGCACCTGCAACTGGTGCCGCAAGGCGGCGCGCATCCGCGCCAGCAATTCCTCCATGCCGAAGGGCTTGGTGACATAGTCGTCGGCCCCCAGATCGAGCGCCCTCACCTTGCCAGCTTCGTCCCCCCGGCTCGACAACACAACGATAGGAACAGCTTCCGCCCGAGAGCGCAGAATGGCCAACAGTTCATGCCCGTCCATGTCCGGCAATCCAAGATCGAGGATGATCAGATCGGGGTGTTCGCCAAGCATCGTCAGCGCGCTCTTACCGTTTGGCGCCTCCAGTACCTGATAACCTTGCGTGCGCAGGCCCATTCGGAGAAGTTTGCGGATCGGCGGCTCGTCATCGACGATAAGCACCTTTACCGTTATGGTCGTCATGCCGCTACGCCCGCATGCTGATGCGCCGGAACAGGCAATCGGATCGTGAATATTGCGCCGGCGCCATCGGTGCGGTTGGCCGCCGTAATCGTACCGTTCATCGCCTCAACAAAGCCGCGGGAAATGGCAAGACCGAGACCCGTACCGGCGCGGATGTGGTCGCCTTTCTGCGCGCGATAGAACTTGCCGAAAATCAATTCAAGATCGGCAGCGGCAATGCCTGGCCCCTCATCAAGCACCTGCAGATAGATGAAATCGTTTTCACGCCAGCTCCGGACACGGATAGTTGTTCCCGACCCGGCATATTTTGCAGCATTGTCCAGCAGGTTGAACAAGGCTTGTTCAAATAGCACGGCATCAACATCGATCATCGGAATATCTGGGGCAAGCTCCAACTCGACCCGCAGGCCCGAGAGAATCCTGCTTGCGCGTTGCAACGCAGAGCCGACGATCTCGCCAAGATCGTGCCTTGCCGTATTCGGTGCCACGGCCCCCGCTTCCAGCTTCGTCATATCGAGCAGGTTGGCAATAAAGCGATTGAGGCGCTCGGATTCATCGACGATCGTGGTTAGCAAGTCAGCCTTCTCGGCTTCGCCAAGTTTTTCGGACAGATCACGGAGAGCACTGGCTGAACCAAGCACTGCGGAAAGCGGTGTTTTAAGGTCGTGTGAAATAGACGTCAGCAACGCTGAACGAAGTCGGTCCGCCTCGATGCTACGCTTCACACGATCCATATCTTGAACAAGTTGGACGCGCTCAATTGCGAGCGCACTTTGGTCGGTCAGCGCATCCAGCAAACGTCGCTCATCCGGCGTCAGCATTGGGCCCGCCTTGTCGCTGTCGATACCGACGACACCGATCGCACCCCGCCCCGTTCGCATCGGCAAGAACAAGCGCTTCGCCCCGGGAAGCGTGTCCGAGCCACGACCGGCGGCCCGGTCATTTTCCCAAGCCCATTTGGCAGCCGCGATGTCGGCGTCATCAAGAGTATCTTCGGGCGGATAACCAGCTGCGACGGCGAACGAGCCATCCTGCGGCAGCAACAATACGACTCTCACATGCAACATCAGTGCAGTTTGATAGGCAATCGCCCAAAGCACGTCGTCGAGCGTACCGACACCGGCCAGTTTGCGGCTGAATGAATAAAGAGACTCGGTCGTGCGAGCTCGGTTCATCGCCGCCATCGCCTGCGTTCGCACGCGCGCGGCGATGTTCGAGACGACAAACGCTATCAGGATGAAGAATATAAAGGCGCCAACGTTTGTTGGATCGGCGATCGTAAGCGTATAAGTGGGCGGCAGAAAGAAGAAATTATACAGAAGCGACGCAATAAAGCTCGCAAGAAGCGACGGCCAGAGCCCGTAGCGAACAGCAACGCCGACAACAGCAGTTAGAAATACAAGATCGACATTTTCGACGCCTAAAATCGGCTCGATCAGCAGGCTGGCAGCAAGTGCGCCTGCTACAGCGAAAAGCGCAACGACATACGACCAATAATCAAGCGAGAGACTGGCATCAGCAGTCCGAACGTCCTTGGACGGGATCACCTCGCTCGCGATGTCATCGCCGGCGACGACATGAACGCTGATATTGCCCGACCTGCGCACAAGGTCATGCACCACGGACCCATGCAGGATTTCAAACCAGCGCGACCGGCTTGTCTTGCCGATGATGATCTGGGTAACATTGTTCTGACGCGCATACTGCATGACATCGTCGGCAATGCGCCGATCGCCACCAGGAATTGTCACAGCATCGCCGCCCAGCGCTTCCGCCAACCGTAAGGTATCGGCAATGCGATCGCGTTGCTCTTCACTGAGCTGGGCGCTTCTGAGGCCCTCGATGTTTAGCGCCGTCCATGGGCCATGCAGGCGCTCGGCCAAGCGCTTGGCGTAGCGGACCAGCCCAGCGGCGCGTGTATCCTCGCTGACACACACCAGAACACGCTCACCGGCGGCCCATGGCCCCTGGATCGCCTGCTCCTGCATCTGATCGAAAAGCTGATCGTCGACCCGCTCTGCCGTGCGGCGCTCAGCCAGGTCGCGCAGGGCCGTGAGATTCGTCGGTGAGAAGAAGTTCTTCAGCGCGCGCTCAGCTTGTTTGGGGACGTAAACCTTCGCCTCCTGAAGCCGCTGGATCAGATCATCCGGCGTGACATCGACAAGCTTCACCGCGTCTGCCCGATCGAAGATGGAATCGGGTACGGTCTCGCGCACGCGCACGCCGGTGATCTGCGCGATGACGTCGTTCAGGCTTTCGATGTGCTGGATATTGACCGTAGTATAGACATCGATACCGCTGTTCAACAGCTCTTCGACATCCAGATAACGCTTCGGATGGCGGCTTCCGGCTGCATTGGTATGCGCAAGCTCATCCACAAGAACAATCTGCGGCCTGCGCGAGAGGATTGCATCGAGATCCATTTCGGCAAGCCATTGCCCCTTATAATCGACCCGTCGCCGCGGAATGATCTCTAGTCCATCCAGCAGCGCCCCTGTATCCTTGCGGCCATGGGTTTCAACAACTCCGATCACGACATCGAAGCCGACGTCGCGTCTCGCGCGCGCCTGCAACAGCATCTCATAGGTCTTGCCGACGCCGGGTGCGGCGCCGACAAAGATCTTGAGCTTGCCGACACCAGTCTCCTCGCGACGCGCCGCCGCGAGCAGCGCATCGGGCGATGGTCGAAAATCCGACTGACGTCTCTGATCGGACATCCATTGTCCCAGGGTCAATACCAAGTCGGTACAATCTTATCGCACGGCACGATCCAGAGCCAGATTGAGCGCCAGGACATTGACGCGCGGTTCACCCAGAATGCCCAACAGGCGTCCCTGGATATGGTCATTCACCAGTTGCCGGACAGTGGCTTCCGGCGCGTTACGCGCCTTGGCCACCCGCTGAACCTGAAATAGTGCTGCTTCCGGCGAGATGTGAGGGTCAAGGCCACTGCCCGAGGTGGTCACAAGATCAATCGGCACGGGACCAGCACCTTCCTGCTTCAGCTTGTCCACGTCGCCACGCACGCGATCAGCAAGCGCCTGGCTCGTCGGTCCGAGATTGGAGCCCATGGAATTGGCGGCATTGTAGGGCGACGGCACGGTCTTCGATGGGTCTGCCGGATCGGCGGCCGTCGTTGCGGACGGCCTTCCGTGGAAGTAACGCTCGCTGGTGAATTCCTGGCCGATCAGCGACGATCCGATCACCTTGCCATCACGCTCGATCATGCTTCCCCTGGCTTGCGACGGGAAGATCGCCTCGGCCACGCCCGTCATGGTCAGCGGATAGATCAGACCCGTGATCAGTGTCATACCGACAAGAAGCACGATAGCTGGACGAATTTCTTTCAACATGGCGCGTCTCCTTATGCCCAACCCAGGGCATTCACAGCCAGATCGATCAGCTTGATCCCGATGAAGGGAATGGCGATGCCCCCCACACCGTAAATGAGCATGTTCCGCCGAAGCAGCGCGGCCGCCCCAATGGCACGAAACGCGACGCCTTTCAGAGCCAGGGGAATGAGGGCGATGATCACAAGCGCGTTGAAGATGATGGCCGAGAGGATCGCGCTCTGCGGCGTTGCGAGGTTCATGATATTGAGCGCATGCAACTGCGGATAGAAAGTGAGGAAGATCGCCGGAATGATGGCGAAATATTTCGCGACGTCATTGGCAATCGAGAAGGTGGTCAATGCGCCTCGGGTCATCAGCAATTGCTTGCCGATCTCCACGATCTCGATCAGCTTGGTCGGGTTGGAATCAAGATCCACCATGTTGCCGGCTTCACGCGCCGCTTGCGTGCCAGTGTTCATCGCCACGCCGACATCGGCCTGGGCCAGCGCCGGCGCGTCATTGGTGCCGTCACCGCACATGGCGACAAGCTTGCCCTTCGCCTGTTCATCGCGGATCAGCCGCAACTTGTCCTCGGGTGTTGCCTGCGCGAGGAAATCGTCCACGCCGGCTTCCGCAGCAATCGCCGCCGCCGTCATCGGGTTGTCGCCGGTGATCATGATGGTGCGGATGCCCATTCGGCGCAGCTCGGCGAAACGCTCGCGGATGCCGCCCTTGACGATATCCTTGAGATAAACGAGGCCAAGCAGCTTGCCATCCTTGGCGACCGCCAGCGGCGTACCGCCCGCCTTTGCAATGCTGTCGGATATGGCTTGCGCCTCCCGAACCACATCCGGGCTGAGCAGCGGCTGGATGGCGCGAACGGTGCTGCCGCCACCCGCAACCGCGATCGGCGTGTTCAGGAAGCCCAGGATCGAATCGACAGCGCCTTTGCGAACCCATGAACCATCGATCTGGACACCGCTCATGCGGCTCTGTGCCGTGAACGGGATGAAGTGTGCATTCATCTCGCCCAGATCACGGCCGCGAATGCCGTATTTCTCTTTGGCCAGCACGACGATCGACCGGCCTTCCGGTGTCTCATCGGCGAGGGACGCAAGTTGCGCAGCATCCGCCAGTTCCCGCTCCGTCACGCCACGCAGCGGTTTGAACTCGGTCGCCTGCCGGTTGCCGAGCGTGATGGTGCCGGTTTTATCGAGCAACAGCGTGTCGACGTCACCCGCCGCTTCCACGGCGCGGCCGGACACGTCCAGGACATTGAAGCGCACCAGCCGATCCATGCCGGCAATACCGATGGCCGACAGCAACGCACCGATGGTGGTGGGGATAAGCGTGACGAACAACGCGACGAGGATGATGACGGAGACCGCACCGTTGGCATAGGCAGCGTAGCTCGGAATCGTTGCCGTGGCGAAGACGAAAATCAGCGTCAGGCCAACGAGCAGAATATTCAGCGCGATCTCGTTCGGTGTCTTCTGGCGCTCCGCGCCTTCAACCAGCTTGATCATGCGATCGAGAAAGGTCGAACCCGGCGCTGCCGTGATGCGCACCCGGATCCAGTCGGACAGGACCTGCGTGCCGCCGGTGACCGCCGAACGGTCGCCACCCGATTCACGAATGACGGGCGCCGATTCACCGGTGATTGCCGCCTCGTTCACTGAAGCTACGCCCTCGATCACCTCACCATCGGAGGGGATCGTATCGCCGGCTTCGACCAGCACGATATCGCCGACCTTCAGGCTCGTGCTTGGGACCAATGTGAAATTCTTGATGTCCGTTCCGGTGAGCAGCTTCGCCTGCGATTCGGTTCGCGCCCGGCGAAGCGAGGCGGCTTGCGCCTTCCCGCGGCCTTCCGCGATGGCTTCGGCGAAATTGGCAAACAGGATCGTGAACCAGAGCCACAGGGTGATCTGGAATCCGAACGCGACATTACCCGCACCGGTCACGATGTCCCGGATCAGGAGAATTGTCGTCAGAACCGTGACGAGTTCGAGCACGAACATCACCGGGTTCTTAGCCAGCGTCCGCGGATCGAGCTTGACGAAGGCCGAACCAAGCGCCGGCACCACGATCTTGGGGTCCAGCATCGCCG
>JAEYVN010000102.1 GCA_023431725.1 Pseudomonadota bacterium | reverse complement strand
GCCCGCGGCAAACATCCTGCGCGAAGCGCGGCCCGGTGACCGCAAAAACGCTGCCGATGGTGCGCCGAGAGGCGGCTGTGTCGTGCAAGCGACGCAGCATCACAAGGACTGACCCTGCGTCTGTCGGCGCACCGTCGTCCCTCAACCTCAACCCGCAACGCTCGCGGGAATAAAGGACCGTGGCTGTTTGAAAATCCGGATCGGTTTCTTCCTGCACCCTCCACTGGAGGGGGAGGGTCGCTGTGAGCGAAGCGAGCAGCGGGGTGGGGTGAACTGTTTTCAAAAACTCACCCCACCCCGGCTCGTACCTCACTTGCGTTCGATACGTGCCGACCCTCCCCCTCCAGGGGAGGGTAAAGCGACCAGCACCGTCAGCGTGAAAGTGCTGCCCTGCCCCGGAACGCTGGTGACGGTGAGATCGCCATCCATCGCCTTGGCCAGCCGCTTCACCAGCACAAGGCCGAGGCCGGTCCCGCCGAAGCGACGCGAGACATCCTCGCTGGCCTGCGCGAAGGGACGAAACAACTTCCTGATCTCGACCGGTGTCATGCCGATGCCGCTATCGGTCACCGCAAAAATAAGTTGCACGCGTTTGCGCGGCGCCGGATTTGCCGTGACATTGAATCCAATCTCGCCACGCGCGGTGAACTTCACCGCATTGTCGATGAGGTTTTCCAATATGGAACGCAGACGCACGACATCGCCTTTCGCAGCCTGCGGGACTTCATTTGCAATGACCGCGCGCGCGGAGAGACCCGCGACGTCGGCGCGGGCCGCCAGCGACGCCGCAACATCCTCGGCGAGTTGCCGCGGCGAAAAGATCTCGTTGCCAAGGACGATCCCGGCGGCATCGGTCTTGACACCATCCAGCACGAGCGAGGTCGAATGCGACAGATGCTCCGCGGCACTCTGGATCGCCTTGGCCCAGCCGAGTTCTCGCGCCGGCAGATCGGACGCGGCCAGCAATTCGGACAGCGCCAGCACAGCGCTCAGCGGCGTGCGGATATCGTGCGCGAGCGTCGCCAGCGCGTTCTCGGTCTGACGGCGCGCACTGCCGGCGCGCGCGCGTTTGCGCGGCGCCTTTCCGGCCTTGGCCTTTGTCCGTTTGGAGGGTTCTCGTCCCATGATTCGAGAGGATTGTGGCACGCGCTTGGGACGGCGGCCATTCACCCTCACACCAAACCCACCATCTTTCGAATATCGGCCGGCATCTTTCCGTCCGCCCTCAGCGTGCGCAGCGCGGTGGCATGGGTCGATTTCGAGAGCTTGCGGCCATCGGCCCCGAGCATCAGCCGGTGATGACGATAGGCAGGGACGGACAGACCAAGCAAGGTTTGCAAGACGCGGTGCACGCTGGTCGACCAGAACAGGTCCTGCCCGCGCACGATCTGCGTCACGTCCTGCAAGGCATCATCCATCACGACTGAGAGATGATAACTCGTCGGCACATCCTTGCGCGCCAGGATCACATCGCCCCATGCCTGCGGCGCCGCGCTGACATCGCCGGTTTCGCCGGCCGGACCATGCCCTGCCTCGCTCCATGTGAGCGGACCGACGCGGCCAATGGCAGCATCCATATCAAGCCGCAACGCGTAGGGCTCACCGTCACTCATGCGTTTCTTGCGCTCCGCATCGGTCATGGCATCGCGCCGCCCCGGATAGATCAGCGCGCCATCGGGATCGCGCGGCCAATGCGCAGGATCACCGCGCTCACCGATCATGCGCGCGATATCACCACGGCTTTCGAAGCTGGCATAAAGCAGATCCAGCTCTTGCAGCTTTGCCAGCGCGTCACGATAGGCGTCGAAATGCTCCGACTGCCGACGCACCGGCTGCTCCCATTGCAGGCCGAGCCAGCCAAGATCCTCATAGATCGCCTGCTCGAAGTCCGGCCGGCAGCGCGACTGGTCGATATCCTCGATCCGCAGCAGCAGACGCCCATTCGACTCGCGCGCCAGATCGGCATTCAGCAGCGCGGACAACGCATGCCCGAGATGCAGGTAACCGTTCGGCGAAGGCGCAAAGCGGAAAACGGGTGGAGGCATTTCCAATCTTCCTGTGATCGTCCGCGAATGCGAACGATCCGGTCTTTGCGGACTTTGAATTCCGCATAAAGGCCATAGATACTGGATGCCCCGCCTTCGCGGGGAATGACAACCCTCAAAGATGACCCATTTCCTCCATTCCCAATCCGATCTGGCTGCTGCCCTGGCGCAACTCGTTGTGGCCGATCCGCGTCTTGTGCCTGTGCTGGAGAAAGCCGGCGAACCGGCGCTGCGGCGGGGCGAGCCGGGATTTTCCGGACTCGCGCGGATCATCTGCGGCCAGCAGTTATCGACGGCGAGTGCCGGTGCGATCTGGGCGCGGCTCAAGGACGCCTTCGATCCGTTCCATCATGATGCCCTGCGCCGTGCGCGAGCCGACCGGCTCGGCCGCCTCGGATTGTCGGCTGCGAAGATCAAATCGATCAAGGCCATCGCCAACAGCATCGCCAAGGGCGAACTCGATCTCGATCATATCGCGCAGAGCGATGCCGACACGGCACATCAGATGCTGATCGCGTTGCATGGCATCGGCCCCTGGACCGCCGACATCTACCTTCTGTTCTGTCTTGGCCACGCCGATGCATGGCCCGCGGGCGATCTCGCCTTGCAGGAATCGGCGCGCATCGCCTTCGGGCTCGAGGCACGCCCAACGACCAAAGAGATGATCGTCATTGGCGACACGTGGCGACCATTTCGCGGAGTCGCCGCTCATCTGCTATGGGCTTACTACCATGTCGTAAAACGGCGCGAAGGTGCGCCGGTGCCCGACAAACCATCCCCTGCCGGAAAGCAAGTCAAAGCCGCAGCAGCGGCCAAAACCTTGAAATCCAGCAAGTCCAGAAGTGCGAAAAAGAAAGTGAAACGCAATGGCCGAACTGAGCGGACCAAGCCTGTCAGGACCAAGTCTTGAACCGAAATCCGGCAACGCCAAGCGCCTTGTCGTTTTTCTGCACGGCTATGGCGCCGACGGCAACGACCTGATCGACATCGGCCG
>JAEYVN010000079.1 GCA_023431725.1 Pseudomonadota bacterium | reverse complement strand
AAGATCGCCGGGCTGGCCGCTTCACATAATGTGTCGGTCGCCAACGGCGGGGCCTGGTCCTACCACAACATGCATCTGCAGGCCGGCGTCGCCAACGGCTCGCTGGTGGAGCACCATTATCTCGCTGTCGAACTCTACAAGACGCTCTATTCGGGGCTCATTGCACCGAAAGACAGTTGGCTGGCGATGCCCGACAAGCCGGGGCTTGGTTTCGAGCCGAACCGCGATGCGATTGCCGAAATTGCCAAGCTCCCGTTGTCGCAGGGCCGCGCCAAGGGCTGATGCCGCAGGCTTCAGGCAGCCCTGAGATTGACGACATTGTCCTGGGCTTTCGCCTTGGCTTCTCTTGCGGCTTCCCTGGCCGCCTTTTCGGAGGCCGGGGTCTGCAGCGGCCTGCGATAATTTCGCGACCAGAAATCGACGAACGCCAGTCCGACAGCAAAGGCGGAGAAGGCGAGGACGATCAGGGTGACGACAAGTGCGGTACCGGTGGTCATGGGCTGTTTGCTCCTTCAATTCCGGAGCAGAGCGTGGTCCGGCGGCATCAGGTTCGCATTGAGCAAAATCAAACAGGACCAATGCGGATCGCGCCTTGTGGGAATTAACGTTCTGTTAAGTGCTTCAGCGGCATTTTTCTAAAATGATAGATTCTCAGGGGATTTGGCGATGACGTCTCTCGGTCTGAATGCGTCAGACGACGTGTGCCCGGTACCGGAAAGCCTGTTTGGGCAATTGTTTCGCACGCATCCGCAAGGGCTGCCGGAGCTGGTGGCGACGATACCGTCGCAGACCCGCGCCATGCTGGCGCTGTTCTGCTACCGGCGCGCGCATCTGCAGCCATTGAGCGTGGCCATCGCGTCGACCTGTGACGAGAACGAGCTGCTTGATGCCGGCGGACGGGTCGGGGCGGTGCTGTTCGAATTGTCGCGGCAGCCGCAGAAATCCGCTGCGATCGCGAGCGACACTGGCCGGCGCAAGATCACGCTGTCCAAGGGCCCGTTGTGGACTCCGGCGCCGCTGGAAGACGATTACGAGGATTGATAGCCGTCGATCGCTTGCGCTTATCGAAGCCCGGCCGCTAGCCGGGCTTTTTTGTATTCGATGGGCGTTTCCGCGCGCGATGCTTTTCGTCGAAACGAGAATCAACCCACTTGTGCTGAGTTGTCACTGTGATTGCCTGTCAACCATTGCGGAAGATTCAGCTGCGCGATTAAGTGCTGAGTCAGGCCGTGCGATTCGAGAGTGAATTGGCGCGTTCGGTGTTGAACTTGAAATAGCAGAGACGAAGCGAGCGCATGATCGGCAATCAGACGTCTTCACTTGCGGTCACGCAGGACGAGAATGGTTCCAACACCGAGAATCAACTTCAGGTTTCGACAGCGATCGTCTCGCGTTTTCTGTCGTCACTCGGATTGCCGGAGCTGATTGTTTTCTGCGGCGGACTCCTGCTGACAACCTGCTGCACCTGGCTCGCGATCGCGCAAGGCGCGGGTGTGCCGATGGCGCTGATGGCAGGTTATTGCTCGCTGGTCGCCACGATCGCGCTGGTTGTGGTCTTCCATGTTCTCAAGAATCCGGCGGCCCAGGTTGTGCCTGCTGCGGCGGTCGCTGCAGCTCCTCAGCAGCCGAATTATTCCGCCTGGAAGCTGGTCAGCCAGATGAATGTCGCCAATGCTTCGCGTCTGTGGTGCGACATCGAGCCTGGACATCCTTACACGCGTGACTCGATGGCCTGGGCAACAGCCATGCTGGACGCGATCAAGACCGGTGCCCTGCCGATCGCCAGCAAGCCGAATACGGCAAAAGAGGTGATCGAGCGCGAGCGTACGAATCCGACCTGGCATACGGAGATCAGCCGCGAAGCCCTGCAATCATGGGCCAAGGCGAACGGCCATAACCCCGAGTTTCTCCGCTGATAGTTACGCGAACGGGCTTGCCTTCGTCTGCGTGTGAATTGGCGACGTGACGCCGCAGAGCGTTCGATCGCATTGTGCAAGCGCATAACTGCTTCGAATCGGACGCTGAAACGTGGCTTGGAGAGGCCGCGTCATTCGGCATGGCCACTTGGCCGGTGAAGTCGATTGAGCCGTTGCTCATCGCCGTGACTTCGCCGGCGGCGCAGACGGCGACATAATCGGTCTGCCGTTCGAAACGGCGCACGATCGCAGATGTCGTCGTTGCCGGGAGAATGGAACTCAGGAGGGCCCGGGGCGTTAGCTTGCGCCATTTGCATTCCGCCTCGTGGCGCACCGAGCTTTTCATGCCTGGTCCCCAAGCAGATTCGACGACCCGTATAATAGAGGTTCGGAATTCTACCGGGGAGAGCGTCGGCGCTTCGGCAAACGCAAGCGAACACGTCGACATCATACGCCTTGCCGCCTGGCTCATTACCGGCAGCATTGTCATTGGTGCACTTTACGTTGGTCAAGGTGTTCTGATCCCGCTTGCAGTGGCATTCCTGATCAGCTTTGCTTTGAACCCGCTCGTCACCGCGCTTGGCCGCCTTGGATTGCCGCGCGTGATTTCAGTGATCCTGGTGATGCTGACTGTCGGCGCGCTGCTGGCGGGGCTGACATACGTTGTCGCAACTCAGCTTAAAAGTTTGAGCGGGCAACTGCCGATCTATCAATCAACCATCCGCAGCAAGATCAATGATCTGAGCGTGCAACTCAGAAGCCCGGGCATTTTCGATGGCGCGATTCAGACGGTCGACACCGTCCAGTCCGAGGTCAAGGCCAATGTGGAAAGCGCGAAGAATGCCGCGCCTGCACAACGTGTCGAAGTGGTTCAGCCGGCCGATGCGCCTCTGAAGACCGCGCTGGCCTGGCTTGCGCCGGCACTCGAACCGCTGGCGACCGCCGGAATCGTTCTGGTGTTCGTTTTTCTTGCGTTGCTGGATCGCAACGACCTGCGAGACCGGCTCATCCGGCTTCTGGGAGGAAATCTCCACCGGTCAACCGACGCCATGGAGGATGCCGGCAAGCGGATATCCAAGTATCTGCTCATGCAGCTCATCGTGAACGTCTCGTATGGGGTGCCGATGGCGCTGGGCCTGTGGCTGATCGGCGTGCCGGGCTGGGTGCTGTGGGGAACGCTGGCGGCATTGATGCGCTTCATTCCCTATGTCGGTCCGATGCTATCGGCGATTTTTCCGCTCGCCCTGGCGTTCGCGGTCGATCCAGGCTGGGAAATGGTCTTATGGACGCTGGCGCTGATCGTTGTTCTCGAGCTGGTCAGCAACAACATCGTGGAGCCGCTATTGTACGGCACCAGCACGGGCCTGTCGGGAATATCATTGATTACCGCAGCCATTTTCTGGACGGCATTGTGGGGGCCAGTCGGACTGATCCTTTCGACACCATTGACGGTGTGTCTGCTCGTCGTCGGCAGAAATCTTCCTGCACTTCAATTCCTGGATACGTTGCTCGGCTCTACGCCCGTGCTGGATGTGCCGACCAGAATCTATCAGCGGCTTATTGCTGGCGATCCTGAGGGTGCGATCGATATCGCAACAGCCGAAATCGAGGACGACGACATCGTCGCGTTCTACGATGAGCATGGAATAGATGTGCTGCGTCAGGTCAGTGACGATTACCTCAACAACGCTCGCGCTGAACACCGTCTGCGCGTAGCCAATGGCATGGACGCGCTTCTCGATGATCTGCGAGAGGAATATCCATCGAAGCTTGATCCCGCCCTGCGGCCGAAGGTTGCCTGCATTGGCGGAAAATGGGAGATCGACAGTGTCGCCTGCCAGATGCTGGTTCACGCGCTGGCGATGCACGACCTGCCTGCCATCCAGCACCGCGAAGGCGTCGTGACCTCGCGCTATGTCGACAAGCTGGACCTCGATGGGATCGAGATTATCTGCATCAGTTATTTTAGCCGAGAACCGGAAGCGGCGATCCGCACCTTTTGCCGGCGTCTTCGCAATCGCTGGCCGGGCAAGCGAATTGTGCTGGCCCTCTGGAACGCACCGGAAGCTCTGCTCGATACTGGCCGGGTGACAGCATTGGGCGCCGATGAGGTGGTCATTTCGATGTCTGAAGCAGTGCGCCGCATCCAGATCATGCTCGCGCCGGAAGAGGCGGTTCAGGCCCAGACAGCCGCTGCACCCGAGAATGACGCCGAACGAGTAAAGGCGCTCCAGGCGACGGACATTCTGGACGGCCATGCGCGTGAGGATCTGGATGGGTTGGCCAAGCGTGCAGCGGACGTTTTCGACGTGAAATTTGCAGTGATCTCGGCGATCGATGCCGACAACGAATTCATCATCGGGCAGAGTATCGATCTGCCGGGAAAGGTGACGCGAGATGGGACCGATATGATCACGATGCCGCGCAGCGAAGCCATCTGCGATCATGTGGTCGCTTCGGGCGATGTGCTCGTCGTCAACGATACCCAGCGGGACCCACGCTTTGCCGAACATCCCGCGATCCGGCTTTGGCATACGCGCTTCTACGCTGGCGCTCCGCTCAAGACAGCCGAGGGGATGGTTCTGGGTGCGCTTTGCCTTCTGGACACCGAACCGCGCAATCTGGCCGACGACGAACTGGCTCTGCTGGATTCGATGGCGGCCGACGTCGTGTCGGTCATTACCGGGCAGGATGTTCCCGGGTCTGAATCTGCAGGAAGCCGGTCCTCGCCGACAGCTACAGTCGGACAAATTGTTCCGGAATGACGGCGCCGGCTCGTCTTCTCATTGGGCCGTCGTGCGATTCGTCGTTCGGCTTGTAACGGCGCGCATCACGTCGCTGCTGCAACAGGTGAATCGCGCGACAATGTTCATCGCGCGGAACGTCGAATTGTCTGGAGTGGAAGAGGGGGGCCGACAACGTACAGGGCGCGACCCGTGGTCTGGGGATCTTGGCCAAAAAGGATTTGGCTCCGCGGGTAGGATTCGAACCTACGACCGATCGGTTAACAGCCGATTGCTCTACCACTGAGCTACCGCGGAATGTCGCGCGGCTATAACAAAGCCGACGCCGATTGCAAAGCTTCGATGTTGATATCGGCTGCAATTTTGACGCATTGCGTCACAATCGCCAGCTTCACGACATCGATGCAGTGAATCTGGAGGCCACGCCCGGAATCGAACCGGGGTGCAAGGATTTGCAGTCCTCTGCGTAACCACTCCGCCACGTGGCCTCAGGCGGTCGTCATATAGGAGGCTCTGCGCTGCGGCAACACATGGAACGCAAGTCCGTGTCCTGTTCCGGTGATATCTTGCGTTTTGGCCGCCGCTGCCGCAGAAGCGGCACCATCAGAGCTCTCTGCAAACGCTTTCCGGATGACCCGATGGCCGATTTCACTGCCCTGCGTCGCACCATGGTGGACACGCAGATTCGCCCCTCCGATGTGACCGATCGTGCGCTCATCCAGGCCATGCTGGAAACGCCGCGAGAGGTCTTTGTGCCGCAGTCGTCCGCCGCATTGGCTTATCTCGATCTCGATTTGCCCATCGGCGATCAGGGTCGCCGCTTGCTGACGCCGATGGTCCTGGCGAAGATGATTCAGGCGCTGGATATCGCGCCGCAGGACCGTGTGCTCGATGTGGGCTGTGCGAGCGGCTATGCCGCCGCCGTGCTGTCGCAGCTGGCGGCTTCGGTCGTCGCGCTGGAAGAGGAGGAGGCGCTTGTGCGCGCCGCCCGGACGACGCTCGCCGGCACCGGCAATGTCGAGGTGGTCATGGGTCCGCTGGTGGATGGATACCAGGCCGCCGCGCCATACGGCGTGATTCTGGTCGAGGGATGCATTGCCATCGAGCCGGAACAGCTGTGCGGGCAACTCGCTGATGGCGGCAGACTGGCCTGCATCCAGGGGACCGGACCGGCCACCAAGGTCGTGATTTACCGGCGGGACCTTGGCGACATGACCCGACAGGCCGTTTTTGACGCCTTTGGACCGACTCTGCCCGGGTTTGCGAAACCGGACACCTTCGTTTTCTGACCGTCCTCCACGAATCTAGTGTCACCCGAATCCCTCAGTGCCCAGCTTTTGCTAGATTCACCGGGGCGGGGACTTTAAATATCTGACAAATCTCGGATATAGTTCCCGAATGGTTAGAGACTTCTGAGTCTGTCGCGGGGGCGAAGCTCAGTTGGCAAAGTGGTTGGGGGGAGCGTTTGAGGATATCCGTTCGGCGTGCGGGATACTTGCTGGCCGCCGCATGCGTGATGGCCTCGGGATCGGCTTATGCCGATACTCTCGAGACGGCTCTTATTCAGGCATATCAAAACAATCCGCAGGTTAATGCCCAGCGGGCCTTGGTGCGCGCCACGGACGAAGCGGTGCCGCAGGCATTGTCGGGTTATCGGCCGCAGATCAGCGCCAGCGCCAACTATGGCGTGCAATGGACGCATAGCCGGACGAATCTGCCGCTCGTCGGTCGAACTGACAATTCCTCTCGCACGACTCCGGGGGGATATGGTGCGACGCTGACGCAGAATGTGTTCAACGGTTTCCGGACGGCGAATCAGACCCGGCAAGCCGAGAGCCAGGTTTTCGCTGCCCGCGAAACATTGCGTGTGATCGAGCAGACCGTTCTTCTCGATGCTGCGACCGTTTATATGAACGTGTTGCAGGCCAGTGCGATTTTCGATCTGCAGAAGCGAAACGTCGAAGTCATCCAGGAGCAGCTGCGTCAGACCCGTGACCGCTTCAATGTCGGCGAGGTGACGCGCACGGACGTTGCGCAGGCCGAATCGCGTGTTGCTGCGGCGCAGTCGCAGATGCTGACGGCGCAGGCCAATCTGACCACCGCCCGTGCCGCCTATCGCCGTGTCATCGGTGTCGATCCCAATCGTCTCTCGGCCGGTACGCCGGTCGATCGGCTGTCGCCGCGCACGCTCGACGTCGCTGTGGCTCAGGGACAGTCGGAAAATCCGTCGGTGACGGCGGCCGAGTACGGTGTTGACGTTGCTCAGCTCCAGGTCAAGGTCAACGAAGGTTCGCTTTATCCGCAGGCTTCGATCGTCGCGAACGCGCAGCAGAACCACAACACAACTGAAACCGCCATCCGTGGCTTCAACGCTTCCGTAATCGGTCAGGTGGTCGTGCCGATTTATCAGGGCGGCGCCGAATACGCGCTGATTCGTCAGGCGAAAGAGACTGTCGGTCAGCGTCGGCTCGAACTGGCCCTGAACCGCGATCAGGCGCGTGCGAATGTGGTTCAGTCCTGGGGGCAGCTGGACGCCGCCAAGGCGCAGATCGATGCGACCAAGTCGCAGGTCACGGCAGCTGAAATCGCTCTCAACGGTGTTCGCGAAGAAGCCCGGGTCGGTCAGCGCACGACCCTTGACGTGTTGAACGCTCAGCAGGAACTCGTGAATGCGCGCGTGGCCCTGGTGACGGCGCAGCGCGATCGTGTGGTCGCGTCCTATACACTCCTGTCCGCCGTCGGCCGCTTGAATGTTCCGACGCTCGGCCTGCAGGTGCCGCTCTACGATCCGATGATCCATTACCAGCAAGTGCGTGACAGCTGGTTTGGCATCCGTACCCCGGACGGCCGATAACAACTTGCACGGTTAGCGGGCCCAGCGCGTTTTCGCGCGGGCCTGTCTGTTTGGCTGGTGCCGTTGTCCCGGGGATTTCGCGTTCTTTGTTTTCTGCAAATACCGTGAGACACTCCCCAAATTCGCCGAAAACAGCGATAGTTAAGCTCGATTCGATTCTGGCCCGTTTCGTGGCCGACCTGGTGGAAAGCACAGCGGCCAATGACACAGCCGGCAAAATCACAAGAACCATCAATGGAGGAAATTCTCGCCTCCATCCGTCGGATCATCTCGGATGACGATGAAAAGCCGGCCGGAGGATTGTCGGCGACGCCCGCTGCGTTTCAGCCGGAACCCGTCATCCCCGTTGCGCCACGGCCGGTGTTGAAGCCGATTGCGGAAGCACCGGCCCCGAGACCGGCGATGCCGCTCGAGTTGCTGCAGGAGCTTTCGCCGGCAGAACCTGTCGCACCGCCAGTTCCGCCCGTCGCGATCGTTCCGCCTCCGGTGATCGAGGAACCGGTCGCCGATATCCTGGAATTGACCGATGAGATGCGTGTCCCCGAGACAGCTGCGCCGTTCCGAACCATCGAGGCCGACCCCGACGTGATTTTCGCCGAGACCAAACCGAAGCCTGCGCCCGAGCCGGTCGCTCTGGCCATGAAACAAGAGCCCGAGATGCCCGCTTATCGCCTGGATGAGCAGCTGGATGTCCGTCCGACGCCAAGCGATGGCGGCCTGGAAAATCCGCTGATGTCGAACACGACGACGGCCGCCGTGGATACGGCCTTCTCGTCGCTGGCCCACACGGTGTTGACGCAGAACGCCCGGACGCTTGATGACATCGTCAAGGATATGCTGCGGCCGATGTTGAAGTCCTGGCTCGACGACAATCTGCCGAGCCTGGTTGAGCGCCTTGTTCGCGCCGAAATCGAACGGGTGTCGCGCGGTCGCTGACACCGGTATTGTACGGAATGCAAAAAGGCCCCCGGATCTGAATGGTCCGGGGGCCTTTTGTTGTTGGATATCCTGCGGCTCGATCAGGACATCGTTCGCATCTTTTGTTCGGCGCGTCGTTTGCGGATGAGGCCGTGCGCGATGACGGCACAGAGCACCGGGAAGGCGACCGCAGAGACAGCAAAAACCGGTACTGCGGTGAAGCGGTCGACGAATGGCGCGGCGAGGGCGACGCCGGCGGTCAGCCCCATGTAGAGCGACGACGAGAAGATCGCGAGCGCAGTACCGCGGGCCTGCGGCACCATCTGCGTCGCATTCGTCTGCAAGGTGTTGTGCACCATGTAGAAGCCGAGACCGACGCAGAGCATGGCGATTGGCGCCAGCCACCAGACCGGCTGCAAGACCAGCGTGAAATAGCCAAGCGAGACGAAGCCGCCGCCTACGATAACCAGCCCGATCTGCCCGAGCCGGTTGACCAGGATTCGGACCAGGATCGTGTAGAGCAGGCCGCCGGCCGCGAAGCAGCCGACCACCAGGCCGATCAGAGTGAAGCCGAGATCGAAGCGATGGTGCAGGTCGGCGCCGACATAGGTCAGTCCGGCAAAGAGCAGGAAGGCCTCGAAGAAGACGCAGGTGATGATCAGTCGCGCAAACGACGAGCGCAGCACCAGCTTGTATTCGCCGACAAGTCCGCTGTGGCGTACTGAACGCGGACTTGAAGCGCGGGTCGCCGGATTGAATACGAGTTCTGCGATGAGCAACGCGGCCGCGATCGCGAACAGGCCGGCCAGAATGAAGAACACATTGCGCCAGCCGAACCAGTCGCCCAGGACGCCGCCCGCGACCTGGCCGAACAGCAGCCCGGACAATTGCCCCGTCAGGAAGCGACCAAGCACCTGCTGGCGATGTTCGTACGGGACGACGTCGCCGACATAGGCCATCGCCAGAGGGATGACGCAGCCGCAGGCCAGTCCGCTCAGCAGACGGAATGCCACAAGCTGCGGCAGCGATGCGGCGAGGCCGCACAGGAACACCACCACGGCCGAGAACATTGTGAGGCCAGCGACCGAATAATATTTGCCGAACCGATTGCCGATTTCGCCGCCGAATAGCTGCACCGTGCCATGGGCGATGCTGTAGGCGGTTACAACGACCGACGCGGCGCCGACGGTGACGGCGAGATCGGTCGCGATCTGGGGCAGCAGGGAATCGGAGACGCGCACCATCGCCTGACTGGCAAAGGCCGACAGCGACAGCAGGAAGATCGCGCGATTGGGACTCGCCAGAGGAACTGAGGTCGACACAATATTAAGGACCGGTTGGATTAATACGTCTTGTCCGCATGGGCGTTGACAGTCCGGGAGCGGGCGGGCTTTGTAGCGCGCCGGCGCGGGGCGCCGAAAGCGGATTTCCAAATGATTGACAAGACTTATCAGCCTTCGGAAGTGGAGCCACGCATTTCACAAGCGTGGGAACAGGCGCTCGCGTTTCGAGCCGGTCGGCCCGACCGCCCCGGGGCGGAGCCGTATTGTATCGTCATTCCGCCGCCGAATGTGACCGGCTCGCTGCATATGGGCCATGCGCTGAACAACACGCTGCAGGATATCCTGTGCCGGTTCGAGCGCATGCGCGGCAAGGACGTGCTCTGGCAGGTCGGAACCGACCACGCCGGCATCGCCACCCAGATGGTGGTCGAGCGGCAATTGATGGAGCGCCAGCTTCCCGGCCGCCGCGATATGGGCCGTGAGAAGTTTCTGGAGCGCGTGTGGGAATGGAAGGCCGAATCCGGCGGCACCATCATCAATCAGCTCAAGCGTCTTGGCGCATCCTGCGACTGGTCGCGTGAACGTTTCACGATGGACGAAGGTCTGTCGAAGGCCGTGCTGAAGGTCTTCGTCGAACTCTATCGCTCGGGGCTGATCTACAAGGACAAGCGTCTGGTCAACTGGGATCCGAAGCTGCTCACCGCCATCTCCGATCTCGAGGTGATTCAGGTCGAGGTGAAGGGCAGCCTCTGGCACTTCAAATATCCGATCGAGGGCAGCTCCGAATTCATCACCGTCGCCACCACGCGGCCGGAGACGATGCTGGGTGACACGGCCGTTGCCGTTCATCCCGACAACGAGAAGTTGCGGCACCTCATCGGCAAATACGTGATCCTGCCGCTGGTCGGCCGCCGCATCCCGATCGTCGGTGATGATTATGCGGACCCGGAAAAGGGTTCGGGCGCCGTGAAGATCACGCCGGCGCACGACTTCAACGACTTCGAAGTCGGCAAGCGGCATGACCTGCCGCAGATCAATATTCTCGACACCGAAGCTCGGCTGAATGTGAAGGACAACGACGACTTCCTCGAAGGCGTCGCCCCGTCCGCTGATCTCGACGCCACCTTGGCGATGCATGGCATGAGCCGCGAGGCTGCGCGCAAGGCCATCATCGCGCGGATGGAAGAAAAGGGGCTGCTCGATAAGATCGAGCCGAACACGCACATGGTCCCGCATGGCGACCGCTCGAATGTGGTGATCGAACCGTTCCTGACCGACCAATGGTATGTCGACGCCAAGACGATGGCGAAGGAAGCCATTGCCGCCGTGCGTGACGACCGCACGAAGTTCGTGCCGAAGAACTGGGAGAAGACCTATTTCGACTGGATGGAAAACATCCAGCCGTGGTGCGTCTCGCGCCAGCTCTGGTGGGGACATCAGAT